>JADZDV010000288.1 GCA_020850915.1 Chloroflexota bacterium
AAGGCACCGCCGCCCACGCCAGTCCCGAGAACGAGAACCAGCCCGGTGGGAGTGTGGAGGTCCCGAGCGAGCGACAGCGTCGCTGGCTGCCGTTGATCACGATCGCCTGGCTGGTGGTGATGGTCGCGGCGCTGATCGCTCTCTTCACATTTCTGTTCGGGTTGAGCTTCTAGGAGCAGCCGTCGGGTGCGAATCGTCGTTCTAGAGGGAGAGCCAGCTCTTGCGAAGATCGAGGTTGACGCTGGCGACATCCTAATCGGCCGGGCCGACTACTGCACCGTGACGGTGGACCATCCGGACGTCTCTCGCGAGCACGCCCGGATAGCGCGGTCGGGCGGTGGAGTCGCGATCCTGGATCTGGAGAGCCGAAATGGCACCCTGGTAAATGGCGAGCGGATCACCGGCCCGCGCGCGTTGCGCAACGGCGACCTCGTGGTGATTGGCCGGACGCTCTTCCTGGTCGACGGCTCGCCTGGCACCGCTCCGCTCGCGCCTGTGCAGGCGCAGGGGGGCGCGCACGCGGCCAGCTTCTCCACCCCGTCGGGCGCCGCGCAACACTCGCCGCCTGCTCCAGACCGGGAAATAGACCTCCTCTCGAGCGCGCTCTCAGAGGCCGCGACCGACTCCGATCGCCTGCTTCGACGACTGGCATCGGCGCGGATGGCGCTGGAATCGGTGGTGGCGTCTCGTCCGCCGACGAGCGAACCGTTGACGACCCTCGTTCGGGACGAGATCGATTCGCTAGGTGGCGTTGCCGAGCTCGAGCGTCTGCTGGCGCTGGCGGACCCCCGTCGGCAGGTTGGCGCGGAAATGCATGTCGGCGCCTTTCGTACTGTCGTGGCGCGCGAGGCCGGGCCGCTGGGTGACGCCGTCTCGCTGGCGATCGAGACGCTGGAGCTCCTCAAGACCCTCTGCTGAGCGCTGGCGCGCTGCTCAGCCCCCCTATTTCAGCCAGGGCAACAGCTCGCGTAGCGCGTCTTTGCTCTCCTCGACCGCCGCCTCGCCCGCCTCCATGGCTGGCCCACCCTTCTGGAACTCTCGCCAGGAGATCTGTGGCAGGCGCGGCCGGAACGCGAGATCGGCCGAAAGACAGTCGTTCTCGCCACGCCCTGTCATCATGATGTCCGCGCAGCGCAGGTACGTCTCGAGGATGTTCGGGGCCGACTGGCGGCGCGCCTCGTCGCCCCTTGCGCGCTCCTCGTATTGAATCGGCGAGAGTCCGCCATCGTCCGGCGGCCGACCGAGGTTCACCGCGAGGATGACGTCTCCGCCCAGGTCGCGCGCCAGCTTTGTTGGAATTGGATTGGTGACAAAACCGTCCACCAGGCAGTAGCCGCCATCGAACACGGGGGGGAATATGAGCGGTATGCTGATGCTGGCCCGAACGGCTAGCGCCACCGAGCCAGCGCAGATGTTCACCGATCGACCACTGTTCAGGTCCGTAGCTACAGCCCCGAACGGTATCGGCAGCTCGTCGAACCGGACATCGCCGGTCAGCTCCTTGACGATTCGGTCGAGTCCCTTTGACGAGACGAGTGAGAAACGAGGCAGCGTGGGCCGCAGCGCCTCGGCCCAGAGGTCCACGAGTCGTCCCATCGTCTCGTCAACCTGCCGGATGTCCATCCCCAGTGCCACACCCGAGCCGACGAGCGCACCGATGCTCGTGCCGGTGACACAGTCCACCGGTACCCCGAGCCGTCCGAGCGCTGCCAGCACCCCGACGTGCGCCACGCCCTTGGCGGCGCCGCTCCCGAGGGCGAGTCCCACCCGGAGGCCCGCGATGGTCCTGGCGAGCACGGCGAACGCCCTACTGCTCGGTAGAGCGCGGTTGTGCAGCACGGCCGGCGGCTGGGTGACGGCGGCGTCTCGGAGCAGATCCACCTGCCCGGGCATGACGAGACAGTTCTCGACGCCGAGCACGAAACGGGCGCGGGTCCGGGCCATGGCTGGAGTTGCGCCGTCAGAGGACAGCAGCAGCGAACCGATGTTCGCGGTCGTCGGCGCGCTCCGACGGACACGTGCGACGAGGGGCTTCAGGCCAGCATCCGATTCCAGTCCCGAGCTGGTCGTCACCACCCGAACGTCAGTGGCCAGGGGCAGCACGGCATCCAGGCAGGCCGGGCTCGCGCCGGTCAGGTTGATGACGGCGAACTCAGCCTCTCTGCGGATCTGCGAGATGATCGTGGTCAGCTTTCCGACCGCCTGGGCGTCGTCCCCCCCGGATGAACCCAGAGTGAAAACGTGCATCGTGACCGGCCCCGCTTCCAGACGAGAGATCGTCAGCAGGAGGTCCGGACCCCCGGTGGCATCGGCGATGGCTGGCGCATACTCTCGGCCGGGCAGACGAGCAGCGCGATCTGGAGGCTGGTCGAAGAGAACGGCGCGGCGTCCCGACACGTAGGCGATGCCGGCAGCCAGGTTCGTGGCGATCAGGCTGCCCACAATCGGCGAGACCCCCCCGACCAGAACGACGATCGCCCGTCGATCGCGCTGAATGCTGGTCCGGGTCATCCGGCCGAGTCGGCTCGCAAGGATTCGGCCGATGTTGAGGAGCATCGTGGGCGAGTGCCCGGCGACGGAGAAGAAGTCAGAGAGGGAGAGGGTCAGGACGCGCGTCTCGGCGACGGCCCGGACCTGGGCCGAGCGCGGCTGACCGGTCAGGATCGCCATTTCGCCGAACATCTGGCCCGGACCAAGCTGCGCCAGGATCCGCGCCCCTTCTAGTCCGTCCGGCGCCTCCACAACAACGAGGCCCGACTCGACGACATAGAGACAATCACCCGGATCGCCGCGACGCAGAATAACCTCATCGGCCGCGAACTGGCGCCTGCTGAGACACGGCTGCACGAGCTCCAGTTCGCGACGACTCAGCCCCCAGAGCAGATCGTTCGGGTGGGATTCGCCCGGCGGCATGGAGTCCGCGCCTTAAACCAAAGCTACAGAGAAACCCGCGGATCTGATGCGCAGAATCATGAGCTTCCCATCCTGGCTTCGGTCTAGACGCGCGGGGAAAGGATCGTCAGCACCTGCAGGTGCCGTTCGAGCAGTCTTCGGACGAGCGGCAACTGGTCGAGCAGACGCGCTGCAAGCACCGGATCGCCTGGTCGGGCCCGGAGGAGGTCAACAACTCGCTCGAGCTCGGCATACGCCGCGGCGCCGCCGTTCGTCTGGTATTCGGAGACAAGCACAAAAAGCTGCTCGCGAGCCGCTGGATCGAGCGCTGAAAGCGCGCCTCTAGCCCGTGCATCGGACGCGAGCTGCGCCTTCGCCTGGCACACCGTTTCGCCCAGGCCACGGAGGCGCTCGATGAACGGGCCTAGCTCCCGCTCGATTGCCTGGATCTCGTCCAGTGCGCTCTGCACAGTCGCCGACTCCGCGCTTGCGCCCTTCTGTCGATCGTAGTCACCCGACACCGGTCGATCGAACAGTGGCGACGCTTCCTCGAATGCCTCTGGCTGCACCCTGGGAGGCGGATCTGTCCTCACCGCGTCGAACCTCGGCTCTGCGTCAGACTCGACGAATTCCGGCACACGGCGAGCCCGGTCAGAGCCTTCGTCGCGCTGGATCGGCATCGCCTCGGTCTGGCCGCCAAAGCTACTCGGCCCTTTTCCAATCGACTCCACCATCGTCACGCCACCAAGCGGCTCCGGCTCGCGCTGCGCGGGCGCCCTGAGGGAGAACGCGGCCTTGCCGATCTGGATCACGTCTCGGTCAGATAGGACGTGCGGTCCATTGATGCGCACTCCATTCACCCACGTGCCGTTGGCACTGCCCGCGTCCTCGATCTGCACCGCGCCGGGTCCCTGTCGCACGGTGGCGTGGAGGCGAGAGACGCTCGGGTCTGCCACGACGATGTCGCAATCTGAGCGGCGACCGATCGTCATCTCCTGGCGGCTGAGAGGAAACTCCTCTCCCTGGACGGGCCCATCAGTCCCAACCAACCTGGCGAAGTCGGGGAATGACGGGCCAGGCAGTGGCAGCGGAATGGCGCTGGGCAGGCGCGGCGGCAGGTCAACCGGTCGACCTGACTGAAACGGCGGCTCCGGTGGCGCCGGCGGCACGCCAGAGAGGGGAAATCCGCGATTGAAGTCGTCTGTTTGCGGCTGGAAGGGCGGCGATGAGTACGCCGGGCCGGGAGCCGGTGGCAGATAAGCGCCAGGGCCGGGCACGTAGGGAGCAGGAGGCGCTGGCGCCTTGGGAGCGCCGCACTCGGAGCAGAAACGATCGTCGTTTGGATCGTCGTACCCGCAGTTGTTGCACTTCATGCTGAGACCGTCATGATATCAGAGGCCAAATCTCAACACCCATCAGGCCCAGAACTGGTCTTCGAGCGAGCGAATGCGCTGGCTCAGCACTCGCAGCAGCGCCAGAGCGATCTCTGGATGGGAGCGCAGCTCCTTCTGGAAATCCCATTTCGTGATCAGTGCGCATTCCGTATCTTCAAGACACTCCACGGAGGCCGACCTTGGAAAGTCGTCGAGCAGCGCCATCTCACCGAAGAAATCGCCCGGGCCGAGCAGCGCCAGCTCGCGCCGGTCGTCGCCGAACGGCCCCTGGTGAACGACGCGCACGCGGCCAGCGATCAGGCAATACAGGGCGACTGCCGTGTCACCCTGCTTCACAACGACCGAGCCAGGCCTGAACATTCGGACGCTTGCCAGCCGGGCGAGCCGTTGCAGGTCGCCACTCTTGACGCCGCCAAAGAGCGGCACCTGGCGCAGTGTTTGAGCGAGCTTCTCCGGATCGACCGCGCCGCGACCCGGGACGCTCATGAGGCGATCTCGCGAGCCACCACGAACTCCTTGCCGAAATTCATGTCCGGACTGAGATGCGGCACCTTGATCTGCGCCTCCGCGGCTCCCTGGGCGGCGCGGCGCGCACGATACGCGTCGTACGTCCCCGGAGCAACCAGCCTCAATACCGGATCGCCAAGTCGTTCCGAGTCGCGCTTGGCGACGTACTCGACGTTCTCTTCCCGCAAGCCCGCTTCCATGTGGTGGAGAAAACCGCGCAACAGGTCGTCCGAGGTTGTCTCGAGAGCCTCGACGAAAAGCTGGTAGCGTGGCGGCTCACCCCAGAGCACGCACGTCGTGAAGTGCACGGGCTCGAAACCGCTCCGCTCCACTGCCGACATGAGCGCTGCCGTGACCTGAGATTCCGCCAGCTTCTCGCCAGTAATGGAGGACATTCCCTGGCCCTTGCGGACGAACTGGAGCACTGGCGTCTCGTAATAGAAGTCGACGACGCGGACCAGGTCGTTCAGGTTGTAGCGGTACAGCCCGGCAGAGGTGGTGAGCAGGACGTAGTACTGTCGATTCGACTCCAGTTCCCCCGCTGTGACGATCCGCGGCGACGACGAGTCCATCTCCTCCTCCGGGACGAACTCGAAGAAGTGGCTCGTCACATTCAGGACGCCAGCCGCGCCGGAGTTGACGATCGGCGTGGCGATCCGTCCCTCGCTCGCCATGAAGCCCAGGTCCCGGACCGGGATGTTCCCGAAGTAGCGCGGCAGCTTTGCCAGGTAGAGCGGCATCGTGCCGCCCTTCCAGCACGAGAGCAGCACGAGCTCCGGCCAGACCTGGTACGGCAAGAGCTGGCCCTCGTTGCGCAGCAGACTCGCCAGCTCGTCGGCTCGCCTGGGATTCGCGCTGATCCGGCGCTCGACGGCCCGCTTGACCTCTGGGGCCAATTGGTACTTGCTGCTCAGTCGTCCGCGTCGCACGTCCTCGATCAGCTCCTCGGCATGCTGCGTCAGCTTCTCCGCGAGCACGATCAGACTGCTGGGATTCGGCAGCAGCGAGATGGTGACCTTCGCCTCCAGCGCGATCCGCAGGCCGACGTAGTGCTTGGTTTCCAGATCCTTGACCAGGCACAGCTCATACGGTAGGGCAAAGTAGCGGCGGATCACCTCCGGCTGACGCCGCACCACGAGGCCGGAGATCGCGCC
>JADZDV010000289.1 GCA_020850915.1 Chloroflexota bacterium
CGACCGCGCTCTCCAGGCGCGCAAGGGCAGTTGGCACGGCAAAGGCCGCCGCGCGGTTCAGGTCAAGCGCCTCGCCGACAAGCTGCCGCGCGTAGTCCACCGGCAGCTCTATCAGCTCCATCCTGGCCTGAGTCTCCCAGTCGTCTGCGCGCTCCCGGAACTGGCGAGGCGACGCCGGTCCGGCGTCGCAGGCTTTGACACCCACCAGGTCGTTCAGGATCAGCACGGCCATGAGCCCGCTGCCATCGTGCCGCTGGGCCAGGAGCCAGAGCGCCCGCGAGCCCACGCCGTCGGCAAACGAGGCGCGCGTCTCTCGGATCTCATACTTGCCGGCGGAGGGGAGCTGGGCGGGTGGACGCGCTGAGCGCACTGGCAGGTGCACGCCCCGGTCACGCACGCGGTGGAGTGCGCGACGCGCCTCCTTGCGCACCCGACGGTCGCCCGCGGACTCAGAGACACCGAGCAAGAGGGCCGCTGCCGCCGGCTCCCGGATACGGCTGAGCTGAGCTAACGTCTCCAGAAGCAGGCTCTGGGGCAGCGCCTGGAGGCGCGCAAGCGCCGTCGGGAGGCCATCGTCTGTCTCGGCGAGTCGCACCAGTGTGGCGACGTCAGATTCGTCGACCGGGCTGGCGGGCGTCAGGGCGGCTGCATCGCGTTCGGGAGGCGTCTGCGTCATCAGGTTGGGCCGTTCGTCATCGAGCGCATCACTGGAGTCCAGCTTAGCGAGCGGCCCCTGCCAATGACAAGCAGTGCTCGCGGTCGCCAGCCACCCTACGTGCCGAACGTGGTGAAGCGGATGGCTTCCGCGGGCAGGGTGCCGGCGATCCAGGCGAGGCTGCTGGTCGCCACGCTCTGGGCAACCCGGGCAGGACTGTGCGGTGGTAGCTGAAGCTGCAGGAAGCGCGCCGCGAGCTCGGCCGCCAGGCCCGCCACCAGCAAGCCCTCACCACAGCCGAGTAACAGCCCGCCGAAGCGGTCCAGGGTGGAGATGAAGCCACGCCGGACGAGCGGCATGGCCAGAGCGCTCAAGGCCGCCACGGCGACAAGCACGACCAGGACGAGGCCCAGGAATACGGCCAGCGTCCAGTTCGGCTGCGGCGACGAGCCGGCGGTCAGTCGGGCGAGGGGGCGATACCACTGGTGCGCGAGCGCCAGTGCCAGGACGAGTCCGCCCAGCAGGCTGCCCTCGCGCAGGAAGCCCCGCCGGACCGCGTTGGCGACCGAGAGCACCGCCAGGGCGGCCAGGACGAGCTCCAGCCAGTGGTCCGCGAGCATGAAATCAAGACCCTCATCTGTCGAGCCGGGGCGGTCCCAGCCAGATCTCACTGTAGCAACCAGCGCGCTCGCGGATCGTCATCCAGCGTCACATTCCTGGCTCGGCGACTCGCCGCGTCGATAGAATGGTCTGGATGAGGGCCCGCGGACTGTCGCTGTTGATCGCTGTCACTCTGCTGGCCGGGGCAGCCTGGCTGCTCATCGGCAATGGGCTCGACCAGCTCCTGCGAGCGAGCGGCGTGGCGCCGACTGATCAGCAGGCAGCCTCGGCAGATATCGGCCATCCCGCGCCCGATTTCACGGTGCTCGGCGAGGACGGCCGGGAGCACCGCCTGAGCGAGCTGCGCGGACAGGTGGTGCTCCTGAACTTCTGGGCCACCTGGTGCGGCCCGTGCCGTTCCGAGATGCCGGAGCTGGAGCGAACCTACCAGACGAACCGCGGCAAGGGCCTGAATGTGATCGCGATGAACTTTCGCGAGACGGTGCCCGAGGCCCAGGCGTTCTTCAAAGAGCTGCGGCTCAGCTTTCCGATCTGGCTGGACCGCACCGGCTCGGTAGCCGAGCTGTACCGCGCCCGCGGTCTACCCTCGACCTTCCTCGTCGACCGCGCCGGCATCATTCGCTTCGTACGCGTCGGCCCCGTCGACCAGACCATGCTGGAGAACCAGCTCGGCACCGTGCTCTGATTGGTCGGCTTGCGGAGGGGGAGAGATACGGGCTCACGCAAAGCCGCGTGCTCGCCTGGTCTCGCGGCACTTCCTCATGTATGGCCCCGCATCGTTGCAGAAATGGGCGCAATGGATGATCGCGCCAGTGCCAGGATGTGCCATCAACAACCACACGTCCTTTGCGGCTTCGCGGCTTCGTGTGAGACCGCGGACTCCTACTGGGCGGCGGCGACGGTGGCGGGGGTGAGAGCGGTCGAGCGGATCATGGCTCGGATGGCGTCCCAGCGAGGGATCAGGACGGAGGCGCCGGAGCTGGCTATGGTCGATGGGTAAGCCATCCTCTCGTCAATGACGCGCATCGCGATGTTGCTCGCGCGGATGTCGCGCATGGCCGTTCCGAGCGCCATCAGGTCGATGGCGTTCAGATCGCTCGCCATGCCGCTACAGGCGCTGAGGGCTTGCGGCAGGGCTGCCAACGAGCCGATCTGGAGCGCCTGGTCCCGGAGCGCCGAGATCACCTGCTGCTGCCGACGCATCCGACCGAAGTCGGTGTCGGCGTGGCGCGTACGGACATACTCCAGCGCGCGCTCGCCGTCCAGCCAGACGACACCCGGCTCGAAGACCACCGTCTTCGTCCCGTAGTCTGGCGTCGGATACCGGGGGTCGTAGAGGCGGCGCGGCACGTCCACCCGGACGCCTCCAACGGCGTCGACAAGGCCGCGGAAGCAGTTGAAGTCCACCAGCAGGTAGTGGTTGATCGTCATCCCGAAGTTCCGTTCCACGGTCTCCCGTGCGAGCTGCGCGCCACCCCCCCGCGGCCGGTGCATCTCGCCCACCGGGAAGGCGGTGTTGACGCGGTCCTGGCCGTAGCCGGGGATGGTGACGATCAGGTCTCGCGGAATCGAGACCAGGCTTGCTCGCCTGGCGACGAGGTCGATGCTTGCCAGCATGATGGTGTCGGTTCGCGGGATCTCGTCCATCGTCCGCCGGTCAACGCCCATGAGCAGAATGTTCATCGTCTGCTCGCGGTTCCAACGGGGGAGCACGGCGAGTGGGTTGAACGGCGCGGGCTGGACCGGACGGTCGGGCTCGGAGGGAGCCGGAGGGGGCTCCGCGAGATCCGGCGCGGGTGCAGGTGCTGATGGAGGTATCGAAGCGACGGGCTCGTCCTCCGTGGGTGGTGGGACGTCCACCGCGGCGACGGCCGCGGCGGGTTCTGGCTGCGCGATCGGCGCTTCGCCCCCGCTCGACCACTGCCACAGCGAGCCCGTGATCCAGAGCAGGGGGACAAGCAGAGTCAGCGCGCCCAGGGCTCGGGCATGCCAGCCCGGTGTGGTCGAAGTGGGGGCAGTGGCCAAGAACCTCGCCTCTTCCGCGGAATGCTCGCCAGCGCTGTCGCGGCGGCAGATCTCGTCGCCCGCGCGCGGATCTCACCTCTAGTGTAGCGAGTCGGCGGCGCCAATCAGCGCGGTTTCAGCGCCGCGCCTCATTAAGAGCTTAATATACCCTTTAAGTTCCGGTGCTACGCTGTGCGCGGTGTGCTGGGGGAAGCCGGTCGCACCGTTTGATGGGTTACCGAACAAGGAGCGCGGAGTGACGCGACGGCGTGTGCTGGTCGTCGACGACGACAAGAACATTGTCCAGCTTGTGCGGACGTACCTGGAGAAAGACGGCTACCAGGTCGCCACGGCGTTCGACGGGCACGAGGCGATTGACGCCGCGCAGCGCTTCAAGCCGGACCTGGTCGTGCTGGACCTCATGCTGCCAGGCGTGGATGGACTCGAAGTCTGTAAGCGCCTTCGCTGGACTTCCGACGTGCCGGTCATCATGCTGACGGCCCGCTCGACGGAGACGGACAAGCTCGCCGGGCTGGATCTCGGCGCCGACGACTACGTCACCAAGCCGTTCAGCCCGCGCGAGCTGCTGGCCCGCATGCGAGCAGTCCTGCGGCGCCTGCCGAACGGCGACGAGCTGGGGCCGGAGGAGATCCAGGTGGGCAGGCTCCAGATCTACCCGCGTCGCCGCGAGCTGAAGATCGCGGACGCGACGGTGCGTCTGACGCCGACCGAGTTCAACCTGCTCAGAGTCCTCGCCACGGGGCCAGGGCAGGTGTTCACGCGCACCCAGCTCATCGAAAAGGCGTTCGGTTACGACTTCGACGGCTTTGAGCGAAACGTCGACGTGCACGTCACCAGCCTGCGCCGGAAGCTGGAGCGGGCCGGGGGCGGCAAGCACCTGATCAAGACGGTCTACGGCCTTGGCTACCGGCTGGACCCGGAGGGAGCGGATAGCCCCGGTGATTGACCGCCTCTGGCTGCGACTTGCGCTCGGTATGGCCGTCGCCGTCGTCGTGGCCGTGGCAGCGGTTGCCGTGCTGGCAAACCGCGGAACGGGCGAGGGCTTCCGCGAGTACGTGGCGGATACCACCGACGCGCGCGCGAAGCGTGTGGAAAGCGTGCTCTCGCGCCACTTTGCCCGCTACGGCGACTGGACGCACGCCGACGCCACCGTGCAGCTCATGGCCGACCTGACCGGGCAGCGGGTGGTACTGGCCGATACACGCGGCCGGATCGTGTCCGACTCGCAAGGTCGTCTGGTGGGGCAGTACGTCCAGCCGAGCTGGCAGGGCGATCCGATCATCATCTCGTTCCAGGAGCACCCCGCCGGAAGCGTCTACCTGGATCCGCTCCGAGGAGGCTCGCGCGTCGATCAGCGCGGCCAGTCGTTCCTGGCGGCCAGCAACACGCTCCTGCTGTGGGCAGTTGCTGTCGGGCTGGCCGCGGCGCTGGTAACGAGTCTGGTCCTCGCCCGGTGGCTCGCGCGTCCGCTCGAAAGCCTGACGCGAGCGGTTCGGCGCATGGAGGAGGGCAAGATCGTCGAGCCGATCGACGTGAAGATCGGCGGCGAGATCGGGGCGCTCGCACGCGCCTTCAACACGGCCGCCGCGAGCATTTCGCGCGTGGAGGGCCTCCGCAAGCAGATGGTGGCGGATATCGCCCACGAGCTGCGGACGCCGCTGACCAACGTGCGCGGCTACTTCGAGGCGATCGAAGACGGCGTCATGGAGCCGGCTGGTGAGACGCTCGAGATCATCCGCCATGAGCTGGGGCAGCTCACGCGGTTGCTGGACGACCTTCAGGAGCTGGCGCTGGCAGAGTCCGGCCAACTGACGCTCGAAGGCGAGAGGACGGAGCTCGGCGAGCTGGTGGCCTGGGAGGTCCGCACGCTCCGCCCGATGGCGGAACACGAGGGGGTAGATCTCCAGCTTGACATCGCCCACGCGCTCCCGGCTCTGGTGGTCGACCGTGGACGGATCGGTCAGGTGCTCCGGAATGTGCTGCGCAATGCGCTGTCCCACACGCCGCGTGGCGGCCACATTCTGGTAAGCGTGAACGAGGACGGCCCGGATGCGGTGCTCCGGATCCGTGACAGCGGATCTGGCATTGCGCCGGAGCACCTGCCACACATCTTCGAGCGCTTCTACCGCGGCGACAGGTCGCGGTCACGCCAGGGGGGCGGCTACGGGCTCGGTCTGACGATCGCCCGGGAGATAGTCGTGGCGCACGGTGGGACGATCGTGGCCGAGAGTGAGCTGGGCAAGGGGACGACCTTCACGATCAGGCTGCCGATCGCCACCGCGCTGCCAGGCGAGGCGGAGCAGCCGGTCCCAGCGCCGGTCGAGCACCCGCCGGCCCGCGTGCCGGTCCTGCTCCGGGTTGGCGTTGGCGTCGGCGCGATGTTCGGAGCACTGGCCGGCGTGTTCGAGTCGGTCCTGGTGTCCATGACGTGGACCTCGCACGTTGTCTCCGAGGTCATCGGCTACGCCGTGCTGATCGACGGCATCGCCTTTGCCCTGCTCGGCGGTCTCCTGGCAGGCATCGCGGGACTGTTGACGCGACTGACGCAGCGCACACTCAGCGCGGCTCGCGCCACGGCGCTCTGGACGCCCATCTGCTGCCTGCTGGTCGGGCTGCTGATCTACAGCCGCTGGAAGCAGCTTGTCGATCCGCGGGATGTCCTCATGTCGCCTCAGTTGATCTTCTCCATGGTCATCATCATGGGCCTGGCGGCCTGGGTGGCTGTCCTCTGCGGCGCTATCCTCGAGCCCCGCGCGGGCAACGGCCACCGGGCGCTCGTCTTCAGTGGGCGGGTGGCGCCGATAGCGGTGGCGCTTGTCGCCGGGCTGGCGTCCGTCTCGGTGGCTCGGGATTTCGGCAGCCACGCGGTCGAGGCGGCCAGTGCGGACAGCCGCGAGCTGCCGGTCGCCGTGCCCTCGCCGAGCCTGGCGGCCAACGCGTCGCCGGCGCCAGCCGCGAGGCCGCAGCTCCCGTCACTCGTCCAGCGCGCGCCGAACGTGGTCCTGATCAGCGTCGAGGGTCTTCGGAGCGATCATGTTGGCTACCAGGGGTACATGAAGGCCCGCACCCCGACGCTCGATCGCCTGGCGGCGGAGGGCGTCTCCTTCACGAACGGGCTGACCCAGGCGCCAAGCGGCGGCGGGGCGCACGCCTCGCTCATGACCGGCACCTACCTCTCCACCAACGGACTGCGTGAGCCGCTGATTGACCTGCTGCCGCCGGGCCTGCCCACTCTGGCGGAAGTGCTTGCCTCCCGCGGCTACGCCACCTCTGGCGTGTATAGCTGGCTGTCCTACGAGCCGTCGTACTCGGGGCTGGAGCGGGGCTTTCAGGCCTACACTGACGTCATGGCCAATCGACCGGCCTACCTCGCGGACCATCGTGCCTCGACGTTCGCGGCGACGGTCCAACGGCTCAAGACGTTCCTGGCCCTGCCGAGCGCCCTCAATGGCGGACCGGCGCTGCCGGACGATGTACTGGACCAGCAGTCGTACGGTCAGGCGGACGTCACGACCGCCACGGCGCTCGAGTGGCTCGGCACTCGTCGCAACACGGCTCAGCCGTTCTTCCTCTGGGCGCACTACTTCGACCCGCGCTATCCCTGGGACCCGCCCGCCAGTTTCGACCAGCCGGACCCGGATTCCTGCGTGAACTGCCTGGAGGGCGTCGCGCCCACGATCAAGGCCCTTCGGAGCGACTCGCCACCCGAGCTGAGCCCGCCACAGATCGACCGTCTGATCGAACTGTACGACGGCGAGATCGCCTTCACCGACCATGAGATTGGCCGCCTGCTCCAGGGGCTGGGTAATCTGGGGCTTGCGCAGAACACCCTGGTGATCGTCGTCGGTAGCCAGGGCCAGAGCTTTGGCGAGCACGGGTCATGGCTGGACGGCCGCACCCTGTACGACCCGGAAGTCCACGTGCCGATCATCGTCAACTACCCGGGACGCCTGCCGGCGCAGCGGTTGGACGGCGTGGCCCAGCTCGCGGACATCATGCCAACCGTGCTGGACGCGCTGGGCATCAAGATTCCGGTTCAGGTGGAGGGGCGGAGTCTGCTGCCGGTGATTCGCGGGCAGGAGAGCGGCAGCGACCGGGTTGCCGTCTCGGAGCTGCCTGACGGCTCCGGTATCGCGATCGAGACGAGCGCCTGGAAGCTCATCCGCCGGACCCAGGACCGCCGCGCGGAGCTATACCGCCTCGAAGATCCCGACGAGCTGGAGGACGTCTCGGACCTCGAGCCGGACGTCGTCGCGGAGCTCTCGCGCCTGCTGGACGACTGGAGCGCCAGGCACCGCGCTGCCGCTCGGTAGTCGCTCTGGCGCCGTGGCGGGGAGCGGTACGCGCGCTCCCCGTATTGTTACACCACCCTCTTTCGCTTGTTATGAACGTAATCGACCAGGATGTACTCGCCAAGGGCGTCCGGCGTGGCGTAGAAGGCGCGACCGCGGTTGATGCGGGTCATGTGCTCCACGAACCGCATCAGGCCGACGCTGTCCTCCAGCATGAAGGTGTTGATCCGTACCTGCTCGCGGGTGCAGCGTTGGACCTCTTTGAGGGTCTCCTGCCAGGTGCGGGGAGACGTCGGGTATTGGAAGTCGGCCAGGGCGCCCTCGAGGTGGGCGGTCGGCTCGCCGTCCGTGATCATGATGATCTGGCGGTTTCCGCCTTTCTGGCGGGCGAGGAGCTGGCGCGCCAGCATGAAGCCGTGCTGCATGTTCGTGCCGTAGTTCCAGGCGCCGCACATCAGGTGCGGCAGGCTCTCCGGCTCGAGCTGCTTGGCATAGAGAGAGAAGCCGACGATGTACAGCTTGTCCCGTGGGAACTGGCCGCGGATCAGGCTGTTCAGCGCCAGAGCGACCTTCTTCGCCGCCGTCCAGCAGTCGCGCAGCATCATCGAGCGGCTCATGTCCAGCATAAGGACGGTGGCCCACTGGGTCAGCAGCTCTGTGCGGTACACCTCGAAGTCCTGTGGCTGGAGGCGCACTGGCGTGCCGGGCCCCTCCCGGACGACCGCGTTGTGGAGTGTACCCTTCAGGTCGAGCAGGAACTGGTCGCCAAACTCATACGCCTTGGTCTCGTCGCCGCGATCGCCCCCCAGGCCACGGAAACCGGTCTCGTGCTTGCCGACGCGATCCTGCTTGAGCTGGGCGAAGACGTCCCGCAGCGCCTTCTCTCCAATCTTGCGGACGGCGGCAGGGGTTAGCTCCCAGCGACGGCCTTTCTGCTCCAGGAACCCGGCCTCTTCCAGCAGCTTCGCGATCTCCCGTAGCCGCTCGAAGTCCGCCGCCGCCTCGTCGCCCAGCAGGCGGCGCAGCTCTTCCGCGTCCACGTCCTCCAGGTCGCCCGGGTCGTCCGCGTTCCGAATCTGTCGCTCCAGGTCCTCCATCTCCTGTAGCTCTTCCATGAGCTGCATCGCGTCCTGGAGGGAGAGGCTCTCGTCCCCCCGGAAGCGTCGCCGCTGGCGGCCGGGCGGGACTGGCGAGATCTCATCGAGCAGCTCGGACAGCTCCGCGAGGTCGCTCTGGAGGCTCTGGTCGCGCAGCACCTGGCGCATCATGTCCTCGAACTGGCGTCGCTGCTCCTTCGTCATGCTGTCCATCAGCGCCTGCATCTGCTCGCGCCGCTGCTGGAGCTGGTCGACGATGTCGTCCAGGTTGTTCGCGCCCGGGAAGAGTTCGCCCCATTTCTCCATGAAGCCGTCGAAGTCCGGTCGGCCGCCCTCGGCTCGCTCGCGCAGCATCTGGTTCAGGTCGCGAACCATCTGCTGCGCCTGCTTCAGCGATTCCGGGGTCATCCCCTGGAGCGCCTGCTGGAGACCCTGGAACTGCGACTGCAGCACCTGCTGCTGAAGCATCTGGAGCAGCTCCTGGAACTTCTCGCGCGCGCCCTGATCCATGAAGTCGTAGTTCATCAGCCCCTTGATCCGACCGCCCAGGTCCTCCGGGAGCTGATCGAGCTGCTGGCGCTTCTGCTGGGCCATCCGCTCCAGCATCTGCTGAAGCCGCTCCATCTGCGCGGTGCGCTCCTCGGGCGCGAGGCCATCCTCTCCGGCTTCATCGGCGACGTCGGAGCCTGAGGGCTGGGGCGGCTGCGCGCCCTGCTGGCTCGAGTCGCCCGGCTGGCGGGGGCTCTGGCGCGGCTGGCGTGCCTGCTGGACTTTCTGCTGACCCTCATCCAGCCGGTGCTGGATCCCCTCGCGCTCGGCCTGGAGCACCTCCTGGAGCTTCTGCTGGAGGTCCTTGACGATGGAGGACAGGTCGTAGCGGTCGAGCTGCCGCTGGCGCATCTGCCGAAGCTGCTCGCGCAGCTCGTCCAGGCCGCGGATGCGCTGGCCCTCGCGGTTCTGGGCGCCCTTTCGCAGCAGGTCGCGTAGCGCTCGCAACGGGTCGCCGTCTCGGATCAGGTCGTCGGACATCGCCTCTATCAGGTCGTCGGCGTCGAGCGCCAGCACCTGCTGGCTGCCATCCCAGCGCGTGTAGCGAAAGCGCATCATCCCCTCGCGTGGCGAACGAGCGCGCTCGCCAGTCCCGTGGCGAGTGCGCTCGTGGGCTAGCTACTGCGTGCGGTAGCGGAAGCGGCCGGCCTGGCGGTCCTTGTTGACCTTGCGGTTCAGGTGGAGGCCCTCCAGCACGAACTCCATGGCCGAGGCGACCA
>JADZDV010000290.1 GCA_020850915.1 Chloroflexota bacterium
CCGCGATGAGACCCACAGACCCTGCCGGCCCGACCATGTCAATCCCACTTGGCATTGGTTGAGACACCGTCTCGGACATCGCATGATCTGCTGGGTCTGAATATTTCCGAGACGGTGTCTGGGAAATTGAGCGGGCGCGACAAGAGCGCCGCGTCAACCCCAGATTATCGGCCGAGAAGCAGCGCGAGAGGCCGGATGTATAGGTCACACCGCTGCTCCAACGGCCGCTCAACAGCGGCCATTGGAGCAGCGTAGCTGGGCGTCCTCAGTAGTAGATCGCCCGGCCGCCTTCGGTGACCGGGACGGCGGGGCCGCGGCCATAGAGGCCGGGGTAGCGGACCGGCTCGCCGTAGACTTCGGGGTTCATCAGGTTTGGCGGACGCTCGCCCTTGATCAGCGCCACGATCCCCTTGGCCACCGTGTTCAGCAGGAAGCCGCGCGTTTTGTAGGTGGCGCCACCGTTGTGCGGGGTCACGACCACGTTGTCCATCGTGTACAACGCTTCCGGGACTTCCGTCTCCCACCGCTCGGGCGGCTCGCTCGCGAAGGTCTCGATGCCAGCGCCCGCGATGCGGCCCGTCTGGAGGGCCTCGATCAGGTCCTGCTCCACCACGATCCGGCCGCGCGCGGTGTTGATGAAGTAGGCGGTCGGCTTCATCAGATTGAACTCTCGGGAGCCGACCAGGTCGGTGGTCTCCGGCGTCAGTGCGCAGGCCACGACCACAAAGTCCGAGAGGCGGAAGACGTCGTCGAAGCTGTCCGTCCACTCCACGCCAAGCTCTCGCTCGCGCTCCGGGGAGAGGCGGGTGCGCTTGTTGTAGATGACGTTCATCCCCAGCGCCTTGAAGACAGGCGCCATCCACTCGCCCATCTTCCCGAGGCCAACCATGCCCAGCGTCATGCCGGGCGTGCCGATCCCCATCAGGGCCATCGTCTGGTTCTGCTTGAACTTCCCGCACCGAACGTAGCGGTCCGCCTCGACCACGCGATAGGCCAGGTTGAGCACCATCGCCACCGTCAGGTCCGCCGTGTTCCGACTCGGGCCGCCCTCAGGATCGGCAAACTTCTCGACACTGACCACCGGCACCTTGCACTCCAGCGCCACGTCGTAGTCGACCATGCTGCTCATGCCGCCGAGAATCCCAACGCCCTTCAAGTTGGGGTTGACTCTGATCACCTCAGCGGGGACAAAGTTCTCGTGCAGCGCGATCAGATAGTCGTGGCGCTTGGCCGCCCCCAGCATCTCGTCCATACTGATCATGCGGTCAAGGTGGGGATAGACCGTCACCTCGGCAACTTCGAGCAGCGTGTCGATCGCGACCTGTGGGATGGGTTGGAAGACGAAAACTTTCGGTCTCATGCGCCCGATTGTACCGGACACCAACCGGCGGGCCAAGTCAGCGCGCGGTCGCGTGACGCTGTCTCGACCAGGGAGAGCGTGATGGGACGAAACCGGTCCAGGCTGGTCTCTCGCCGCTCGCACCGACGCTCACGTTACACTCGAAGGCGGAGCTCTCTGGCGCTAGGCCGCTCGCAAGCTCGGCACAGCGCCTGCCGTGTCCAGCGCCGCGTCCGCGCCTGGAGAGCGCTCGGAGACGTACCCGCGTGTCATGGGGGATCGCTTGAGAGTCTGGCCCGGCCGCCCGTACCCGCTTGGCGCCACGTGGGACGGCGAAGGGGTGAACGTCGCGCTCTACTCTGAAAACGCTACCGCCGTGGACCTCTGTCTCTTCGACTCCCCCGGCGACGATGTGGAAGGCGTCCGTATTCGACTGCCGGAGCTGACGGCGCACGTCTGGCATGGCTATGTGCCGGAGCTCAAACCCGGCCAGCTCTACGCCTACCGCGTCTTCGGCACCTTCGCGCCGGAGCTCGGCCTTCGTTTCAATCCATCGAAGCTGCTGATCGACCCGTACGCCCGGGCCATCCAGGGCCAGGTTGACTGGGACGCTCCGATCTTCAGCTACCCGCTGGGCCATGCCAGGGGCGATCTGGCGATGGATGGGCGGGACTCGGCCTGGGGCATGCCGCGCTGCGTGGTTGTCGATCCGCGTTTCGACTGGGGGAACGACCGGCGGCCCGCGATCCCGTGGCACCAGTCGATCATCTACGAGGTGCACGTCAAGGGCTTCACGGCGCGCCACCCTGACGTGTCGGAGGAGTTGCGCGGCACCTACGCCGGCCTGGCCTCGCCCGCGGCGATCAAGCATTTCAAGAGCCTGGGCATCACGGCCGTCGAGCTGCTGCCGATTCACAGCTTCGTCGACGACAAGTTCCTGCTGGACAAGGGCCTCACGAACTACTGGGGCTACAACACCCTCAACTACTTCTCGCCGGAGGCGCGCTACTCGAGCTCCGGCGACATGGGCGAGCAGATCGCCGAGTTCAAGTCGATGGTCAAGGCGCTTCACGCCGCCGGTATCGAAGTCATCCTGGACGTCGTCTACAACCACACCTGCGAGGGGAACCACCTCGGACCGACGTTGAGCTTCCGCGGCATCGACAATACCGTCTACTACCGGCTCACCGACGACGAGCCGCGCTACTACATGGACTACACCGGGACGGGCAACAGCCTGGACGCCACGCACCCGCAGGTGCTGAAGCTCATCATGGACAGCCTGCGCTACTGGGTGCGCGAGATGCACGTGGACGGCTTCCGCTTCGACCTGGCCTCCACCCTCGCGCGTGAGGCGCACGACGTCAGCCGCTTCTCCGCCTTCTTCGACATCAGCCACCAGGACCCCACCCTCTCACAGGTCAAGCTGATCGCGGAGCCGTGGGACGTGGGCGAGGGCGGCTACCAGGTCGGCAACTTCCCGGTGCTCTGGGCGGAGTGGAACGGCAAGTACCGCGACGTCATCCGGAGCTTCTGGAAGGGCGATGGCGGTTTGATCGACGACGTGGCGTACCGCCTGACCGGCAGCAGCGACCTCTACCAGAGCGACGGGCGGCGGCCGTACGCAAGCATCAACTTCGTCACCGCGCACGATGGCTTCACCCTGCACGACCTCGTCAGCTTCACGGAGAAGCACAACGAGGCCAACGGCGAGAACAACCGGGACGGCACCGACGACAACCGCGGCTGGAACTGCGGCCACGAAGGGCCGACGGACGACGTGGCCGTCCAGATCTGTCGGCGGCAGCAGACCCGCAACATGCTGGCGACTCTTCTGTTCAGCCAGGGCGTCCCGATGATCTGCGGCGGTGACGAGATCGGCCGGACGCAGCAGGGCAACAACAACGCGTACTGCCAGGACAACGCGCTGAGCTGGCATGACTGGAGCCTGGACGAGGAGCGCGAGCGGCTGCTCGAGTTCACTCGTCGGCTGGTCCAGATCCGCCACGAGCAGCCGGTGCTGCGGCGGCGCAAGTTCTTCCAGGGGCGCCGGATCCGCGGCTCGGAGATCAAGGACATCACCTGGCTCAGTCCAAACGGCCAGGAGATGACTGACGAGGAATGGTCCACGGCGTTCGCCCGCTCGCTCGGCATGCGTCTGAGCGGGCGCGGCCTGGACGAGTATGACGAGCGCGGCCTGCGGATCGACGGCGACACGCTGCTCCTGCTGATGAACGCGCACTACGAGGACCTCGAGTTCACCCTGCCGGCCGATGGCCACCACGGCCGCTGGGAGCTGCTGGTCTCTAGCGCTGAGAACGAGGCCGCCGTGCTGGGCGAGTCGTTCGCTCCCAATGAACAGTTCCGCCTGGTCGGTCGCTCGCTCGCCCTGCTCCGCGATCGAGGCGCTTCGACCTATCGCGGGCGGCGGCGGTGAGCACGATCGTCGGGCTGCCAGGACAACTGCCCGAGGCGCAGCGGTCGGCAGCGAGCGAGCAGGATGGTCGGCCACCGCGCGCCCGACCGCTGGCGCGCATTCCCGTGGCGACGTACCGCTTGCAGCTCAATCGTTCGTTCAC
>JADZDV010000291.1 GCA_020850915.1 Chloroflexota bacterium
CTGAGGGACTGAGGTGACATCAGGCTCGTACTGGCGCATGGTTGTCGCGATGACGCGCATGGAGATCACGCTGAACCTCAGACGTGGGGAGAGCGTGCTCATCACGCTCGTCGTGCCCGCCGTCCTGCTGACCTTCTTCGGCTCCTTCCAGATCATGCCAGTGGGCATGCCGCCGGAGGGCCAGATCCTCCTGCCGGGCATGCTGTCGTTGGCGGTCATGTCTGCCGCGATGGTGAGCCTGGGCATCGCGACCGCGTTCGAGCGCCACTACGGCGTCTTGAAGCGGCTTGGCGGCTCGCCGCTGCCGCGCTCCGGCATGCTGATCTCCAAGGCGCTCGGGATCCTGGCCATCGAGGCGCTTCAGGTGGCGCTCCTGCTCGGCATAGCGGCGGGCCTGTTCGGCTGGCGTCCGAACGGCACCTGCTGGCTGCTGGTGCCGCTCGTCCTGCTCGGGACGGCGGCGTTCGCGGGTATCGGCCTTCTGATGGCTGGCACGCTCCGCTCGGAAGCGACCCTCGCCGGCGCTAACGGGCTGTTCGTCATCTTTCTGCTGTTGGGCGACATGGTCTTCCCGCTCGAGAACCTTCCGGGCTGGCTGGGCGAGTTGGCGCGGCTGCTGCCGGCCGGCGCGCTCACGGGCGTGCTCCGAGGGGCTGTCAACGCCGGCGCGCCGATCCCGGCGGAGAGCGTTGCGCTCCTGTGCGTGTGGGCGATCGTCACGCTCGGGGCCGCGGCGAAGACGTTCCGCTGGGAATAGGCACACAACAAGGCCAGCGAGCGCCTGGTCTGCCTTCCCCAACCCTCGACGTCCCTCCAACGGGAGGAGCTTGGGTGGGGGGTGCCCATGGGCTGACGTCAGACGTGCTGCAAAGACCTCGTGACGCGAGCGTCGGCCGCGCCCTGGAGCGACACCGAGATGAGCGGGTACAATGGCCCCTGGTCTCCCGTAGGCCGCTTGCATGAAGGACAGCACAGAGCCGCGCGCCAAGATAAGCCGGGCAACTGTCGCGTTCCGCCTGATTGTCGTCCTTGGGTTTCTCGGACTGACGGTCCAACTGTGGCAACTGCAGATCGTGCAGGGCCGGCAGCTCAACGAGCGGGGCGCAGATCAGCGGACCGCGTTTGAAGTCATTCCGCCTCCGCGGGGTGTGATCTACGACCGTACCGGGCCTCGGAAGGAGGCTCTCCTCGCTTCTAACTCTGCGATCTTCGTCGTCAACATCGTCCCCGGCTACCTGCCCAAAGGCAACGAGCGACAGGTTTACGATCGCCTGAGCGGGATGATCAACGTACCGTCACGCCAGATGGACGAGAAGGTCCAGGCCCGGCGCGAGCAAGGCCAGATCTTCACGCCATTGCCGATCAAGTACAACGTCGATCGGATCACAGCGCTCAGAATCGAGGAGAGCCATCAGAACTTGCCGGGCGTGGTGGTCTCGGTCGGCTCCAGTCGCCACTACCAGGCGGGCGACCTGCTATCGCACCTGTTGGGCTACACGTCGCTGATCTCGCCGACGCTGCTGGCGCCGGAGGAGTACAACCGCCTGGTCTCGACCGAAGGCTACACACCAAACGACCGCATCGGCGCCGCTGGCATCGAAGGGCAGTACGAATCGGCGCTGCGCGGGCGGGCAGGCAAGCGAGCCATTCAGGTGGATGTCACCGGGCGCCCGATCCGCGAGATTGGCGTGATCCCGGCGCAGCCGGGCAACAACCTGGTGCTGACGATCGACCTCGAGCTCCAGCGCTTCGTGATGCAGACGCTGCGCGAAGGACTCAGCCAGTCGCCAAGCGGCGTCGTGGTGGTCTCGAACCCGAAGACTGGCGAGATTCTGGCGCTTGCGAGCTTGCCCACCTACGACAACAACGTCTTCTCCGACGACTCGCGCGACGACGAGCTGGCGGCGCTGCTGAAGGACACATCGCAGCCGTTCTTCCATCGCGCTACCGTTGGGCTCTATCCGCCCGGGTCCACCTTCAAGCTGATCAGCGCCATGGGCGCGCTGCAGGAGGGCCTGATCACGCGCGACACGGTCATCGAGAGCAAGGGCGTCCTCTGGGTCCCGTACGACCTCAATCCGTCCGTCCGCCAGCGCTTCCCAGAGTGGAACCCGGCCGGGCTTGGCAAGCTGAACCTGATCTCGGCGATCGCCAATTCGTCAAACATCTTCTTTTTCTATCTCGGCGGGGGGTACGAGCCCGAGGGGTTCCAGGGGCTTGGCGCCGAGCGAATCGCGAGGTACGCCCGGATGTTTGGCTACGGCGCCGCGACCGGCATCGACCTGCCGAACGAGGCGAACGGCACCATTCCCGACGATTCCTGGAAGCTGGCAAAGCTCAACGAGCGCTGGTTCAAGGGCGACACGTACAACATGGCGATCGGGCAGGGGTACGTCCAGGCCACGCCGCTCCAGGTGGCCAATGTGACCAACGCGATTGCCAACGGCGGCACGCTCTTGCGCCCGCACCTGGTGCGCCAGATCGTGGACGGCGATGGCAAGGTGATCTCTGAGACGAAACCACAGGTCATCCGGCAGACGGACATCAGTCCCCAGAACTTGCGGCTGGTTGTCGAGGGCATGGAGGCCGGCTTTACGCCCGGGAAGCTGCTGGAGAACTTCCGCATACCGGGTCTGCGCGTCGCCGGCAAGACCGGGACCGGCGAGTTTGCCGGAGACATCAACGCGCGCGGTGAGCTGCCGACACACGGCTGGTTCACCGGGTTTGCTCCGGTGGAGGATCCCCGGATCGCGGTGACCGTGTTCGTCGAACGGGGCAGCGGCAGCAAAGACGCCGCCCCTATCGCCGCGAAGGTGCTACGCTACTACTTCAAGATCCCGCAGGACGCCAGAGCCGATCCCGTGCCGCCGC
>JADZDV010000292.1 GCA_020850915.1 Chloroflexota bacterium
CCCTACTTCGACGCGCTGGCAGCCCATGCCTATGGCTGGAAGGCGCCCCCTGAGGAGCCTCCCGCTCCCGATCGCATCAACTTCCGCCGCGTCGAGCTGCTCCGCCAGGTCATGCTCGAGCGCGGCGACGCCTCCAAGCCAGTCCTGATCACCGAAGCCGGCTGGAACGATCACCCTCGCTGGACGAAGGCCGTCGAGAGCGGTCAGCGCATCCGCTACACCCTCGCCGCGCTCGATTACGCCAGTACCAACTGGTCATGGGTCGAGGCCGTTTGCCTGTGGGCGTTTCGCCTGCCCGTTTTGGCGCATAATTACAACGACTATTTCACGCTCGTCAGTCCAGACTTCGAGACCAGGCCGATCTATGAGGCGCTGCAGGACGCGGCTGCCCGTGGCAGTTGGGCGCGCTGACCGGTTGGAGCCTGGTTCGGACGGAGGGCACCACCAACATGAAGCGCGCACAGCTCTGGTTCAACGTGATCGGCATCATCGTCATCGTGAGCATGATCTTCTTCACGCTGGTGCCGCTCCTGACGAGATGACCCGCTCGCGACAGGAGCGCATCGACCGACTTCAATCTCGTCGCGGACGCCGCGTCTCGGAGGTGGAGCGCTTCGATCGGTACGTCTCGCAGGCGCTCGAGGCGCTGCCGCGCCGTTTTCGAGACCGCCTCGAGAACGTCGCCATCGTCGTGGAGGAATGGCCGCCCGCCGGCCTTGCCAGCCGCCACGGCGCTGACGAGGCCTACGGACTGCTCGGACTGTATGAGGGCACGCCCTACGGTTATCGCGCGGACTACCACCTCCGGCCGCCGGACCGCATCACCCTCTACCGCGGCCCGATTCTGGCCCAATGTCGGACACGCAAGGACGTCGTGCGAGAAGTCCGAGAGACCTTGCTCCACGAGATCGGCCATTACTTCGGCCTCGGTGACAGCGACCTCCACTGACGACGGCTGACTCGGGTGAGAATCGACCTCTTGACCCTCTTTCCCTCGATGTTCCACGGCCCGTTTGACGAGAGCATCGTTCGCCGGGCCGTGGACAGCGGCGCGCTGGAGGTTCGCCTGGTGGACATCCGAGCGTTCTCCATCGACCGCCACCGGACCGTGGACGATACGCCCTATGGCGGCGGGCCGGGGATGGTCCTGAAGGCCCCACCGGTCTTCGCGGCCGTCGAGTCCGTTCGCGACCAGGCCGCGCGTGTTGTCTTACTGACCCCTCAAGGTCGACCCTTCTCCCAGGCGGTCGCCCAGGAGTACGCCCAGGTGCCCCACCTCGTGCTCGTGTGCGGCCACTATGAAGGCTTCGACGAGCGGATCCGGACCCACCTCGTGGACGAGGAGCTGTCGATCGGCGACGTTGTCCTGACCGGCGGCGAGCTGGCGGCCATGGTCGTCGTGGACGCCGTCACGCGGCTGCTGCCCGGTGTGCTGGGCGGCGAGCAGTCGCTGGACGAGGAGTCGCACACCTCCGGCTTGCTGGAGTACCCCCAGTACACCCGACCGCGCACGTTTCGCGGACTGGACGTCCCGGAGGTCCTGCTCAGCGGCAACCACGCCCGCATCGCGGCCTGGCGCCGCCAGCAGGCGCTCCGGCGCACCGCCGCCCGTCGTCCCGACCTGCTGACCGAGCCGTTGCTGGAGGAGCTCCGCCGCCTCGACGAGCCGCCATCGCCTCCCAGGCGCAAACGCCCGTCCCATGCCAGGACCGTGCCAGCGTCAGATCCGGAGGCTGCCGCTGAAGCTGTCTCGGACACACCCGCGTGACGGCCCGCCTTCGTGCCCGCCCCTCCGCGCGCCCGCGGGCCAACCGCCCCAACCGGACGGCGACGATCGCCCGACGGTTTGCGGGCGCCCTCGCCGCCCCATCCATTCGTTGACCACCAGAAAACGACAACGGTATACTAGTGAGTGTCCCGTGGAGGGATGGCCGAGCGGTTGATGGCGGCTGTCTTGAAAACAGCAAGGCGATGAGCCTCGGGGGTTCGAATCCCTCTCCCTCCGCCAGCGCCTCGGCCTCGCCATAGGGAGGAGTCGCATAGTGGTCTAGTGCGGCCGCCTGCTAAGCGGTTAGGGGGGCTATAACCTCCCTCCAGGGTTCGAATCCCTGCTCCTCCGCCCCTCAGCCCTCGCCGCCGCCGGCGAGGGCTTCTTTTTTCACCGTCCGCTGCCTCAGCGCCTCGTACATCACGATCGCTCCAGCCATCGCGGCGTTCAGCGAGTCCAGCCTTCCAGCCATTGGCAGGTTCAGCAGTATGTCGCACTTCTCCCGAATCAGCCGCCCCAGCCCTCCGCTCTCGGACCCGATCACGATGCAGAGCGGCATCGTCAGGTCGGCCTGGTCGTAACGCCGGCTTGCTCGCGCCTCCAGGCCCGCGACCCACAGCCCCGCCTCCTTCAGCCGATCGAGCGCCCGCCCAAGATTGACCACCTGCACGATCCGCAGATGCTCCACGGCGCCCGCGGATGCACGACCGACGCCCTGCGTGACACCCACCGCTCGCCGCTCCGGCAGGATGAGGCCCGCGGCGCCCGCCGAGAGCGCTGTCCGCGCCAAACTGCCCAGATTGTGCGGATCGGTCAGCGAGTCGAGCGCCAGCACCAGCGGCGGCTCGCCCGGTGACGCGGCTCGGCACGCCGCCAGGACCTCCTCCAGCTCCGCGTACTGATACGGCGCCGCCTCGGCCACCACGCCCTGATGGTGTGGATCGATCGACTCCAGCCGCTCTCGCGCGACCGTCTCGATGTGCAACCCCGCGGCTGATGCCAGCTCCAGCACCTCGTCCAGTCCCGCGCCGTGCGCCCCCGCCGCGATCATGACCCGCCGTATCTTACGGCCAGCTCGGATCGCCTCCCGCACTGGATGGCGGCCGATGATCAGCTCCATTGACGGACGTCGGGGCGTTGTCGTGCGCGCGGCTCTCGCGGTGGGCTCGGTCCGCCTCGCCGCCGCCTTCACGCCCGACCGGCCGGTGCCGGCGCGGGTTTTCGCTGGGTGCTGCCTCGGACCACCACTCGGCAAGCGCTCCTCAGGCATCGGCCTGGGGGCCTTTTCGCCCCTCGGCGGACGTTCGCTCACCGGCCGCGGCGCCCGAGCGGCTTTCCGAGGCGGCCCCCCTTTCGGAGCCGAGCCTCTCGGGCCGGCTGCCTTGCGGCCGTCTTTCCTCCGTGCCTGGTCCTTCGACGCGCGGACTACTGCTCGGGTCGGCTCCACCGCCACAGGCTGCCGTCCGAACGGTCTTCCAGGCTGACCCCCAGCTCTCGCAGGGCGTCTCGAATCTGATCCGCGAGGGCCCACTGGCGCGCCTCCCTCAGCTTTCGTCGTGTCTCGACCAGCAGGTCGATGAATGGCTCGGCGGCGGCGTTCGCCCCGCTCTTCCGCTCCCGTAGGTCCAGTCCCAGCACGGTGTCTGCCAGCCGGACCAACGTCGCGCGTCCATCGGCCGCGCCCTCGGCATCCGCGACCGCCTGGCGCCGATTGACTTCGCGCGACAGGTCGAACAGCACCCCAAGCGCCCCCGCCGAGTTGAAGTCGTCGTCCATATGCGCCTGAAACTGCTCGCTGAAGACCGCCGTCCACGCTCCTTCGCCAGTCTCGGCGACCGGACCGTCAGCCGCGGTCCGCAAGCGCTCCAGCCCTCGCTCCGCCGCCAGCAAGCCCTCCTCTGTGAACGCGAGCGGCGAGCGGTAGTGGGTCGAGAGCAGAAAGAGGCGCAGCGCCATCGGGTCGTAGCGGGCGATGACCTGCTGGATCGTCGTGAAGTTCTCCAACGAGTGGGACATCTTCTCGCCACCCGTGGTCACCAGCCCGACGTGCGGCCAGTATCGCGCAAACGGCACCAGCCCGGTCCGCGCTTCGCTCTGGGCAATTTCGTTCTCGTGGTGCGGGAAGATCAGGTCCTGGCCGCCAGCGTGCAGGTCGATCTGGTCACCCAGCGTCTCACGCACCATCGTCGAGCACTCGATATGCCACCCCGGCCGGCCCTGCCCCCACGGGCTCTCCCACGCCGGCTCGTCCGGCTTGGCCGCCTTCCACAGTGCGAAGTCGCGCGGGTCGTGCTTGCCCGGTTCGAGCTCCTTACGCACGCCCGCCAGCTCGCCCTCACCCGTCCGACCAGATAGCTTCCCGTAGTCGGCGAAGCGGCTCACGTCGTAGTACACGTCTCCCTCCACGACGTAACCGTACCCCCGTTCGATCAGCGCCTGGACGAACTCGATGATCCCCGGCATCGAGCCGGTGACGCTGGGGTAGACGTGCGCACGCTGCACCCGCAGCGCGTCCATCGCCTCAAAATAGCTGTCGGTGTACTTCTTCGCCGCCTGCTCCGCGCTGATCCGTTCAAGCTGCCCGCGAGCGATGATCTTGTCGTCGATGTCGGTGAAGTTCTGGACGTGCTTCACCCGGTAGCCGCGGAACTCCAGGTACCGCCGCATCAGGTCCGCCGCGATGAACAGACGCGCGTGACCGATGTGCGGGTGAAATTTCGGCGTCATGCCGCAGACGTACATAGAGACGATATCGCCCCGTGGCACGAACTCCTCACGAGTGCCAGACAGGGTGTTCGAGATGCGAAGCGTCATGTCATCGTTCCATTCGAAGTCGAGCCGGGCCTCTCCAGCAGCACCGCGGCCTGTGCCGCGATCCCCTCGGCTCGTCCAATCGCTCCCAGGTGGTCTGGGGTCGTCGCCTTGACCGAGACCCGCTCGGTCTCCAAACCGAGCGCCTCGGCCAGCACCCGCCGCATCTCTGCCCGGTACGGAGACAGCCGTGGCGTCTGGGCCACCACCGTGCTGTCCACGTTCACGATCTGCCAGCCAGCTGCGTGCACCGCCTCGAGGACGCGCCGCAGCAGATCCAGGCTCCGGGCTCCTTTCACCGTCGGGTCGTCCGGCCTGAACCACTCTCCCAGATCGCCAAGTCCCGCCGCTCCGAGCAACGCGTCCATGACCGCGTGTGCCAGGACATCGCCGTCCGAGTCGCCGGCCAGCCCTGTCCCTGATTCTAGCCGCACGCCGCCGATGACGAGCGGGATGTCCGGCTGCAAGGCGTGGACGTCGTACCCGGTGCCCACCCGCGGCTCAGACATAGACGCTCCGGCCCAGCTCCCGCGCCCGCCGTTCGCGCAGCTCCACCATCACGGCGGCCAGCTCCAGGTCACCCGGCGTCGTGATCTTCCAGTTCGTATCGGCACCGAGAAACACCTTCACCGGCTCTCCAAGCGCCTCCACCAGCGTCGCCTCGTCGGTGACGTCCTCGTCGCTGGCCGCCAGCGCGCGGCGCAGGATCCGCGCGTCGAAGACTTGCGGCGTCTGGACGGTCCAGAGAGCCGCGCGCGGAAGCGTCTCTTGCACAACGTCTCCAATCGCTCGCTTGATGGTGTCGCGAACAGATACCGCCGCGACGCTCGCCCCGGCGCCAGCGCACGCTGCCAGCCCTCGCTCGATCATGTCCGCCTCGACGAACGGGCGCGCGGCGTCGTGCACCACCAGCCAATCGACCGTCCCGAGCGCTTCGACCCCCGCCGCCACAGAGTCGCGACGCCGCGCGCCGCCCGCGCACACCACCACCTCCGCCCGATACGCGAGGCACAGCGTCCGCGCCTCCTCGACCCGACTGGGCGCGACGACCAGCGCCGTTCGAGCAATCACGGCCGACCGCGTGAACAGCTCGAGGCTGTACTCCAGCACTCGGCGCTCTCCGAGCATCGCCCACACCTTGTCGAAGCCCATGCGCGCCGACTGTCCCGCCGCGACGATCAGACCGCCCACAACGCTCGTCACAAGGCGCGCTCCCGCAGCCCGAGCGCCGCCGCCTCCTTCAAGGTCCCTGCCGGCAACAGCTCAATCCCGAGCCCCTTCAGGTGCCGCGCCGCGCCGCGCGGCACCAGCGCCCGCTCGAACCCGAGCTTCCCCGCCTCCCGCAGTCGCGCCTCGAGCTGTCCGACACTCCGCAGCTCGCCCGCGAGCCCAACCTCCCCGATCGCTACCAGCGCAGGATCGATCGGCCGGTCACGGAAGCTCGAGAGCAGTGCCAACGCCACTCCAACGTCCGCCGCCGGCTCCTGGATTCGCAGGCCGCCAACGACGTTGACGTACAGGTCCTGGTCCCAGAGCGCCGCTCCCAGCCGCCGCGTGAGCACGGCCGAGAGCAGCATCAGTCTGTTGAAGTCGATGCCGGTCGCGCTTCGCCTCGGCATCGCCAACGCCGACTTGCTCGCCAGCGCCTGGACCTCCACGAGCAGCGGCCGTGTCCCCTCCATCGTCACGACCACGGCAGAGCCGCTACCGTGCTCCACCCGCTCCTCCAGGAACGCCGCTGACGGGTTGGCCACCTCCACCATGCCACCCTCGCGCATCTCGAACACGCCCACTTCGTGTGTCGGCCCAAAGCGGTTCTTCGTGCTCCGAAGCAAGCGGTAGCTGTGGATCGGGTCGCCCTCCAGGTACAGTACCGTGTCCACCATGTGCTCCAGCACCTTCGGCCCGGCGATGGCGCCTTCCTTCGTCACATGGCCCACCAGGAACGTTGGCACGCCGGTTCCCTTGGCCAGGTGCATCAGTCGCAACGTGCACTCCCGAAGCTGGCTCACGTTGCCCGGCGACGAGTCCAGGTCGCTCAGGTAGACGCTCTGGATCGAATCCACGACCAGCAGTCCCGGCGGGTCCTGCTCTACCGCCTCAACGATCGCCGCCAGGTCGGTCTCCGCC
>JADZDV010000293.1 GCA_020850915.1 Chloroflexota bacterium
GTAGCGCCAGGCGCTGCGCTCGCCGAGCAGCTCGAGCCGCTTGACCTGGACGGTCAGCTCGTCCGTGGTCGTACTCCGGACGTCCTTCCGGACGTAGTAGAAGGGCACCAGCGGCGCGGTCAGAAGGCGCGGCAGGCTCAGCCAGCGGAGGTTCGTGTTGCCGCTGCTCTCGACCACCCAGGTGTTGTCGCCCTCGAGCTCGGCGTTCTGGGTCTGGCCGCTGGGCGGGTTGAAGAGGCGGCCGCGCTGGCCGTTGATCTGCCAGTTGGTGCTGCTGGACGAGGTGCCGTTGTTCTTGAGGCGGAACAGGTAGAAGCTGGTGCCGTCCCAGACGAGCTGGGGCCGGCTGTCGGTCTTGGCGCTCGCCAGCCGGCTGGCGTTCGGCCCGCCGTTGAGCTCCTTCCAGACCGTGGTGTCGGCGCGCAGCACGTAGACCCGGATCGGATCCTGCGAGCCGTCGTCGTTGTTCGCCACCGACATCGCCACGAGGGGCACCATGGTGTCGTACGTGTCAACCAGCGGGTCCGCCACGGCGAGCAGACTGAACTCGCGGCCGTTGCCAAACGCCGGGTTGCCCCCGACGACGGCGGCCACGCTACCCCACGCGTTGGACGCTCGGGTGTAGACCTGGGCTGCCTGGCGCTGGGAGCTGCCGACGAGGCCGCGTCCGACGGCGGCAACGCCGCCGGTGATCGCCACGAGCGCCCCGTAGTGGACGTAGCTCGTCGCCGAGCTGGTCAAGGCAAGGCCCGACGGGGCGGTGCCAAAGCTGCCGAGCGTCCCGGAGCTGGAGAGCGTCGCGACCCAGGCTTTGTAGGTATAGGTGTTACTGCTGGACCGCTCGTCGGCCCCAACCCAGACGTAGTCGTCGGCCGCCTCATCGGCGGTGCGCTCAAGCACCACGCTCACCCCGCTCCAGGACAGCGAGCTGCTCGCGGTCACGACGTTCACGGGCGAGGTCGGCACGGTCCAGGTGCGGGTGCTGCTGCTATAGGTCAACACATAGAGGTAGAGCACGTTGCTGCCGCCCGAGGCCCCGGCGACGGCCAGGCAGATGGTGTCGGTGTTGCTGTCGATCTCGACCGAGAAGCCGGAGCCGCCCGGCGTGGAGCCGGTGCCGCTGATGATCGTCGCAGTCGGGGTCGTGGCGTAGTCGTCGGTGGAGGTCCAGAACTTGATGCCAGCGGATGGGTCATAGGCGAAGGAGGCGCGGGTGCCGTCCTGGGCCACTACGGCCGTCCGCTGCCAGGGCGCGGGCTGCAACGGCAGCGTCGTCCCGAGCAGATCGGTGCTGGTCAGGATGGTCTGAATGGTGGGGTCCACCTCGAGCGGCAGGACGCCCGTAGCGATCAGGCGCTGATCCAGCACGACCTGGAGCTGGTTGTCCACCAGAGTGTAGCTCGCCGTGCCACGCTGGCCGCGCCCATCCTGGAAGGTCGGCGCCAGCACGGTGAAGACGTGGCGCCCGGCGTGGTCGAACAGGTGGAGGCTGCCATCCGGCTGCGGGCTGACGGCCAGGCCGCGAGCGTCGAGCTGGTAGGCCAGGACGTTCGTGCGGGGACGATCGCGGAAGACGAGCGTCTCCTTGACGGTGAGGCCGTCGGCGCTGGGCTGGTAGGTCAGGTCGATGGCGGCCCCGTAGCGGTTGCCGCCTGGCGTGACGGTGCCCGGGGGCGCGGTGGGCGTCGCCGTGGGTGTTGTAGGCGCCGTGGGGGTGCCCGTCGTGAGACTGGTCGTGGTGCTCGTCGTTACAGCGGTGGTCGTACTGGTCGCCGTGGTGCCGGTCGTGCTCGTGCTGGTTGCACTCGTAATCGTCGTACTGGTCGTAGTGACGATTGAGGTGGTGGAGGTGGTGGTCGTCGTGACCGCCGTCGTCGTGGCCGTCAGAACCGGCGTGGCCGCGGCCTGGGCCTGGGGGGTCGGGCTGGCCGTGGGCTGGCTCGTGGGCGCGGGGGTGCTCGTGACATCGGCGGTCGGCGCGAACAGCGAGCCGAACAAGGCACCCGCGGCGTCTGACCACGCGGGCGCACCGGGGAGCGTCGAGGCGCTGTTGGCAGCGGGAATGGTGAAGACCCGCTTGCCGCGGTCCTGGACCCCCTGGCGCCCGCCGACACCCTGGAGCCGAAGCTCTAGCTCCATGCTGGGCTCGGACGGTGCCTCCAGGCGCACCAGGACGCCGGGCCCCTTGGTCTCGCTGCCGGAGAAATCGATGGACGGGCGGAGCTCGGCAGGTGCCCCGAACGCCAGCGGGCCGGGACGCAGGGGCACGACCTTCTCGGGCGGGAAGGCGCCCTGCAGGGCCAGAGCCATCCCCGGCGCCGCGCTGTCGGGCAGCAGGGCCGGGAAAGGCCGGGTGGATGGTGGACTGGCGAATGCGGTGGACGGAAGCAGGGAGAAGGTGATAGGAACCCATGGAACGACGTGGCCGGGGCAGCCTTCTTTGACTGGCGAACTGGGTCACTCGCAGCGAGCCGGCAGCCTGGCCTCGCAGACTTGGGGTCTATGCGCGATCCGGCACCAGCTCCAGCTCGCGCAGCCAGGCGGTGGCCTCGCTGTCGCTGGGCGCGCGGTAGTCGCCGCGCGGGGAGAGGGAGCCGCCGGAGCCGACCTTCGGGGCGTTCGGGATGCAGCTTCGCTTGTACTGGCTGAGGCGGAAGAAGCGGTGCAGGAACGTTCTGAGGTGCCGCTTGATCTCGCCGATGGAGTACTGGTGGCGCGTCTCAGGCGGGATGTCCGGCCAGGCGCCGGCAGTCGCGTCGTGCCAGGCGCAGTAGGCCAGGAACGCCACCCTGGTGGGCAGGTAGCCGTAGCGCAGGATGTAGTACAGGCTGAAGTCCTGCAGCTCGTACGGCCCGACGATGGACTCCGTGAGCTGCGCCGGGCCGGAGCCGCCGCCATCGCCCGGAATCAGCTCGGGGCTGATCTCCGTGTTCAGAATCTGGAGCAGGACCTTGCTCGTTTCCGAACCGAGACGCTCGGTCTGCGCCACCCACCGAATGACGTGCTGGATCAGCGTCTTCGGGACGCTGGCGTTGACACTGTAGTGCGACATGTGGTCGCCCACGCCGTAGGTACACCAGCCAAGGGCTAGCTCGCTGAGGTCGCCGGTGCCAACCACCAGGCCGTTGTGGTAGTTGGCCAGGCGAAAGAGGTGACTCGTCCGTTCGCCCGCCTGGACGTTCTCAAAGGTCACGTCGTAGACGTTCTTGCCCTCGCTGTACGGGTGGCCGATGTCGTGCAGCATCTGAATCGAGGACGGCTTGATATCCAGCTCCTCGGCGTGGCAGCCGATTGCTCGCATCAGACGGTGCGCCTGCGCCAGCGTCCGGGCGCTGGTGGCGAAGCCCGGCATGGTGTAGGCCAGGACGTTCCCCCGCGGATAGCCGAGCAGGTCCATCGCCTGGGCGCAGACGAGCAGCGCCTGGGTGGAGTCGAGGCCGCCGGAAACCCCGATGACCACCTTCTGGAGGCCTGTGTACTCGAGCCGCTTGGCCAGACCCTGGACCTGGATCTGGTAGACCTCCGCACTGCGCTGGTCCCGACGGGTCGGGTCGGCCGGGACGTACGCGAAGCGCTCGTACCGGCGATGCGGCAGCAGCCAGGCGCCACTGGGCAGCTCGGTGTCCACCTCGATCTCGCGGAACTCGCGCAGGATTGCTCGCGCGCGGAGCGACGAGTCGCCGAAGGTGGTCTGCCGCATGCGCTCCTGGGAGAGGCGCTCGAGGTCGATCTCGCTCACCAGAAGCCGCGGCTCGGGGCTGAAGCGCTCCGACTCGCAGATGAGGTTGCCGTTCTCGGCGATGAGGGCGTGGCCATCCCAGGCGAGGTCGGTCGTCGACTCTCCGGGACCCGCCGCGGAGTAGAGATAGGCGGCCAGGCAGCGGGCAGACTGGCTGGTGACGAGCTGCTGGCGATAGTCGGCCTTGCCGACCGTGATGTTCGAGGCAGACAGGTTGAGCAGGACGGTCGCCCCGGCAAGGGCCGCGTAGGACGACGGCGGCACCGGGACCCAGAGGTCTTCGCAGATCTCGACATGGAATGTCAGCAGCGGCTGGCGCGCGTGGCGGAAGAGCAGGCGGCTGCCGAATGGGACGTCGCGCTGGCCACACAGCTCGATGGTGTCTCGGGCAGCGTGGTCGGCGGCGCTGAACTGGCGAGCCTCGTAGAACTCGCGATAGTTCGGCAGGTAAGTCTTTGGCATGACGCCCAGAATCCGCCCCTGGGACAGGACCACGGCGCAGTTGAACAGTCGGTGATCGACTTGCAGCGGCATGCCGACGACGCTGACGATCGGCAGGCTGGCGCTGCCCTCCAGCACAGATCGCAGCGCATCCTGGCTTGCGTCCAGCAGAGCCCGCTGGTGGAAGAGGTCTTCGCAGGAGTACGCGGACAGCCCGAGCTCGGGAAACAGGACCAAGACTGCCTGACGCTCGGCGGCCCGGCCAATCAGGTCTAGCGTCTGCTGCGCGTTGGACTCTGGGTCCGCGACCCGTACGGCGGGCAGGCCGACCGCTAGCCGGACGAAGTCGTGGCTATAGAGGTTGAAGAATGGGTCGCCCGCCCTCACGCCAGCTCCTCGTCTCTCACAGCGCCTCGGCCGGGAGGAGCACGAACCGTTCGCGCCGTCCGTGCTGGGCCCCCCTGCCGGCCTCGTCACCATACCACGCGCCCACCAGCTAGACCCTGGCGACATCAGACCTCCGGCCCGGCCGGCGATGGAGATGCCCAGGATGCGCTCGACGACGTACGTAACCGAGGCAGCCGTGGAGCCGACCGGGAGCATACACTGGCCGCCCGGCAGCGTCGGCCGCTCGTTGAGGCGGGAGGTCGCGGCGCCAACGGCGAACCGGGCGAAGCGACAGACAACAACCGCGAGCCACACCGCCCTCGGACCCAGGTCCGGCTCCTGGCGGGCCATCACGTCGATGGCGGCCGTCGGGTCCTCCATCACGCGAGCTGAGAGCCGTCTGGCGCCCGCGGACTTCGCGCCCAACGATCGAAAGATCCCGTCTGCCTCGCGGCGCCCCTCGTCGGGCGCCATCTCGAGCTCAGCCCGCTCGCATGAGATGGCCGCCTGGAACACCTCTCGCTGGACCCGCGGGGAGCTGTACGCTCGGCGGCAATGGACAACGTCCCGGCCACAAGACCGGCGACGCCCGCAAGCAGCTCCTGCCGTTCGTGCCGTGGCGAGCGCTGGTCTGCTCGAGCGCTTGCCGAGTGCTTCTCGCCTCGGCTTCAGCCTGGCGGCGGTCGATCGCGGCGGATTGCCGACTCGTAGCAAGCTAGCGTGAAAGTCGCGGGACGCGCAGCGCGACGCGAAGCGCAGGCCGCGGCAAAGCTGTCGACTGAGACGCACGCGCTCAGGTGGCTAGCCGGCGCTCGCGGAGCCATGCAAGGGCCGCGCCTCTCGGCCCATTGCCGGCGATGACCTCGGCGTTGAGCTGGGTCAGCTCGGCCGTGGTCAGGCTCGCGCTGACGGCGTTGAGCGTCGTCGCGAACTCCGGCGGCGCCGTCGCCAGCAGGGCGGAGCGGACGACTGGCGCGACGTTGTCCGCGAGCTGCAATCCACGGTCGTCGGCCAGGAGCACCCAGCCAGACGAGGCGATCCGCGGATCGGTAGTGAAGAGGAGCGCCACGTCGACCTGACCACTGGCGAGGGCGTTGCTGGTCAGTGGACCGCCGGCGTCCAGCGGCCGGAAGTCTCGGAACTGCACGCCGTAGGTCTGTCGCAGGCCGGGCAGGCAGAACGGGCGCAACGGACACTCTGGCGGTCCGCCAAAGACCAGTCGGTTCGCGATGGGCACCAGGTCGCTGATCGCCGTCAGGTTGTACCTGTCGGCGGTCTCACGTGTCACGACGATGCCGTTCGAGTTCGCCGCTGGTGCGAAGTCCAGGACGGTGATCCCACGCGGTTTGAACGCCTCGTGGAGCTGCTGATGGGTGGTGTTCGGGTCTGGACTGCCGAGCTGCCGGCCCCGTGTCACGAACGCGAGCGCGCTCGCAAGGTACTCGACGTACATGTCGATCTGCCCCGACTCAAGGGCCGGCTCGACAGCTTCCCGTCCCCCGAGATTCAGCGCTCGCTGCACCCGGTAGCCATTGGCTTCGAGGGCCTGCCCGTACAGCTCCGCGAGGAGGCCCTGCTCGCCGAAGTTGGTCGCGCCGATCCGTACGGTCGGGCGCTGCGACTTGCTCGGCTCGGCTGACCGTGGACTGGAGAGGCAGCCGCTAGCGAGCACCAACACCAGCGCCAGCAACCAGGACACCCCACCACGGACAGCGCGGCGAGTCGTCGTGCGCAACACCGGTCTACTGACTCCAGGCGGGCGCCTCGAGGGAAGACGCGGACCCTGTACCGTCCTGGCGGAGCAACCAGCCACGCCGCTCGAACATGCTGCTCGCTCAAACGTTCTCTGGCGAGTGTGTCGGAGAAAAGGGCATCCCATTATTCAGCCGTCGCGCGAGGTCGAACAGGTCTTCCACGATGTAGTCGGGCTGGACGCTGAACAATCCGAGGTCCGCTCGCTGAGCGATGCCGGTCAGGACCAGAACGGTCGTCATGCCAGCCCGACGCCCGCCGACGACATCGGTGTCCAGGCGGTCGCCGATCACCGCCACCTGCTCGGGCCTCAGCCCAAGGCGACGCGCCCCGACCTGGAGCATCGTGGGCTCAGGTTTGCCGATGATGAGCGGAGCGCGGCTGCTGGCGGTAGAGATGGCGGCCTGGAGTGCGCCGGCCCCGGGGAGCGGCCCCTCTTCCGTTGGCAGGGAGGTGTCAGGATTCGTGCCGACAAAGGCGGCGCCATTCATGATGGCGCGCATCGCCGCCTTCAGCTTTCCGTAGTCGAACGCCCGATCCAACCCCACGACGACGCAGTCGGCGTTGTCCCTGCTGGAGACCACGAACCCCCGTGACGCGACGGCGTGGATGAGACCCTCCTCGCCAATCACGAGGACACGGGCGCCCGCGGGCAGTTGCTCCGCGAGATAGCCGGCCGCTGCCTCGGCGCTGGTGAGCACCTCCTCCGCCTGGATTGGCACACCCATCCCCCGAAGGCGCTCGGCGAACTGGGCCGGCGTGCGGGTCGAGTTGTTCGTGATCATGAGACGCGGAATCTGGCGCTCCTGAAGGAAGTGGAAGAACTCTGGCGCGCCGGGTACTACCTCACTACCGCGATAGACGACGCCGTCCAGGTCCACCAGAAAACCACGAATGCTGTGAAGTGGCGTTGCAGCGGGCCCCGAGAACCTCAGCTCCGCCTGGCGTCCATCGCCAGAGCATGATGCCCAGCACGCCGGCCATCAGACACTCGATGCCGGTCATCGCGGCGATGCGCAGGGTGACGCCCAGCCAGAAACCCTCCGGAAAGAGCAGCAGGAGCGCGTCACGCGCCGGATCGAGCATCCAGAGGTCGTTCCGGAACATCACCTGGTGAAACTGTATGAAAAGCGAGGTGAAGTCGGTTGTCGATAGCACTCCGACCAGCACCAGGAGGCCGATTGACA
>JADZDV010000294.1 GCA_020850915.1 Chloroflexota bacterium
GGAGCGCGTCCTTGCCGCCGTGGACAACGTGCTCGCAGCCTCCCTGGCGCGAGTCGCATGAACGAAGCCCCGCCTGCCACCGACCCCCAGGCCGTCCGCTGCGCGACGCATCCGGACGTCGAGACGTACCTCCGCTGCGGGAAGTGCGAGCGTCCGATCTGCCCGCGCTGCCTGGTCCAGACCCCGGTCGGCGCGCGCTGCCGCGAGTGCGCCCAGCTCAGAAGCCTGCCGGTCTACGATGTCCGGCCACGCTTCCTGCTGCGCGGAGCACTGGCGGCGTTGGTGGCCTCGATCGTCAGCGCCATCGTACTCACGTTCGTGCTGGGCAGCTTCCGCTTCCTCGGGTTCTTCATCCTGTTCCTTGCGCCGGTCTACGGCCTCTTCGTCGCGGCGGCGGTCGGGCGAGCGGCGAACGAGAAGCGCGGCACCAGCCTGGCCTGGGTCAGCGCTGGCATGCTGGTCCTCGGCTTCGTCCTCGGACGAGCGTTCCTCACGTTCTGGCTCCTGCCTGGCGCAGGCTCCGTGACGACGCGTCTGATCATCGCGGTCCAGGAGGCGACCAGCCGGGCGGACCTGTTCACGCTCGGCCTCGTCTTCATCGCCGCCCTGTTCCTCTACAACCGGCTGCGATGACCGAGCGTCCGGACGCCACGACGCCCGACGCGCTGGTCGCGCGGCTGGCGGGTCGCCAGGTCGCGGTTGTGGGCGACCTGCTGCTGGATGAGTACCTCGTCGGCCGGCCGACCCGCATCTCCCGCGAGGCGCCGGTGATGATCCTGGAGTTTGCCCGTCAGTTCTACCGCCCTGGCGGCGCCGCGAACCCGGCCACCAACATCCGCGCGCTTGGCTCGTGGGCGACCGTCATCGGGGTGACCGGCGACGATTCGCTGGCCGATTGCTTGCTGGCTGAGCTCCAGGCGGCAGGGCTCGAGTCGCGCTGCATCGTCCGCCGCGAACAGAGCGCGACGCCGCTCAAGACGCGCATCCTGGCCGAGGATGGCGCCAGCCGCCAGCATATCGTGCGCTTCGACCGTTCCGCCCCCCCGCCCGACGCGGAGACTCGCCAGCACCTGGTGGCCAGTCTGCGCGAGGCCGCCCAGCAGGCGGACGCCGTGCTGCTCTCGGACTATCGCGCGGGGGCGATCGCGGAAGAGGTAGTCGTCGCCGCCCGCGAGCTGGCCGAGCGCGGCATGCTGGTGACGGTGGACTCCCAGGGCAGTCTGGACGCGTTTGCCGGCCTTTCGCTCCTGAAGTGCAACCTCGCCGAGGCCGAGCGCTGCGTCGGCCGTTCGCTGCCCGACGAGGCGAGCGTAGAAGCCGCTGGCGTCGAGATCATGCGGCGGCTCCAACCGCGCCACCTGGTCATCACTCGCGGTCTGCAGGGCCTGAGCGCCTTCGAGCCCGATCGACCGGTCGTCCACCTGCCGGCGACCAACCGCACCGAGGTCTTCGACGTCACCGGCGCCGGCGACACGGTGATCGCCGTCCTGACTCTGGCGCTTGTGGCGGGCTGCTCGCTGGTCGAAGCTGCTCGCCTGGCGAACGCCGCGGCTGGCATCGTTGTCCGGCGGCTCGGCGTCGCGACCGTCACGCCCGAGGAGCTCACCACCGCGCTGGAGACCTGAGCGCGCTACCCGGGTCCAGCCAACTCGTCCCGGCCCAGCCATTGCAGGGGCGCTGCTTACCGCGCCCGTGCGACATCGCAGCCCAGGGTTTCAAAGCCAGCGGCGCATTTTCCCTGTCGCGCCCCAAGCCTGCCGCGCCTCGCCCGGCGTAGTATTGGGTCCTGGATTCGGGCGGAGCAGGAGGATGAGCGTGCCATTCTACAACTGGAAAGCGCTGGCCGAGGACACATCCGTCTATCGACCGGCCGTCGGCGGCGGCGGCACGGTCACTGGGCAATCGATCGAGGTCGGCGACTACTACTACCCGAAGGGGCACCGCCCCGGCCGCCACGCGCACGAGCACGAGCAGATTGTGACCCTGCTGGAGGGCAGGATGCGCGTCGTCCTGGGCAACGAGGAGCGAATGGTGGGACCCGGCGAGGTGTTCCACGTCCCGTCGAACCTGCCGCACGAGGTCGAGGTCCTGGAGGACTCGCACTTCCTCAGCTCCAAGAACCTGGTGGGCGGCATGGGCTCGGCGGCGCCACGCACCTGGTTCGAGATGCCCCACGGCGGCAAGGGTCTCACCGAGCTCGAGCAGGAGCAGTGGCGGAAGGCCCAGGAGGCCGGCACGCTGCCGAAGGGCGGCATCGACCCGACCGCCTGACGCGCGACGCCGGACGCGAGGCGGCAGACAGCCCGGCCAGCTTGGCCGGGCTGTCGTTCTTCTCATCTTCCGGCTGCCGCTCAGCCAACCTGGACGCGACTGCCCTTCTCGGCGCCGCTCTTGCGGCCAGGTGTCATCGTGCAGCGGATCGATGGATTGCGCCAGCAGGTCGCCCGGGGGCGCATGCACCGCTCCTGCTCTTCGGGTGCGAGTGGGGGCGTCCCCTGCAGGCAGATGATCTGGTAGAGCAGCACACAGCCCTCGTCGCCCGGCTCTTCTTCGGCGATCCACCGCTCGCGGTAGAACACGCAGGCCGTGCGATGCCGCCGCCAGTCCGGGTTGTCGGGAATCGGGGTATCGAGGTCCCGCGAGGCGATGAGCGCGCTCCCTTCCGGTGCTGGGCGATTCTATCACAGGGGTCCGGACCGCCCGGCGACCCCGCCTTTGAGGCAGCGTATCACCTCTGTCACCTCGAGCGATATCCCCTGGGTGTGACAATCCACTGGCCCGCCCGTCGCGACACGCTGTTCCCCACAATCAGGAGAGAGAACATGTCGACGGTCTCGGCTGACAGCTCGGCCAGCGTGACGATGCTGACCCGCTGCTCCTGACGATACGCCTGCCGAACATGGCCGACCGGCGTGTCGTCTGAGCGGTAGCGCAGCAGCAGGTGGCGCGCCCGCTCGAGGTTGGTCTGCCGACGACCGCTGCGTGGGTTGTAGAGGGCGATGACGAAGTCGCCTTCGGCCGCCGCGAGCAGCCGGCGCTCGATCTGCTCCCAGGGCGTCAACAGGTCGCTCAGGCTGATCGCCGCGAAGTCGTTTCCCAGCGGCGCGCCCAGCAGCGCCCCGGCGGCCAGCAGCGCCGTGATGCCGGGCACGACTTCCACGGCCGGCAGCGCCAGGCCGGCCGATTGTCGTCGCTCCAGCGCTTCGAAGGCCGGCGAGGCCATGCCGTAGACGCCGGCATCGCCGCTGGAGACCAGGGCCACGTGATGGCCGTCTGCCGCGAGCGCGACGGCATGTTCGGCTCGCATGATTTCCTCGCCCAGCTCGGCCGGCTCGAGCCGCTTGCCCCGCGCCCGCTCGCCGAGCAGGTCGAGATAGCCCCGGTAGCCAACGATGGTGTCGACGCGGCCCAGAACGTCGAGCGCCCGCGGCGCGAGCAGGCTCGGGTCACCTGGGCCGAGTCCGACCACGAACAGCTCGCCAGCGGGATGCCGCGTCTCGTCGAACGGCATCGCTCCGCTCACCGCTTCGCCTCCGGTACCGCCGAACGGAGCTCCCGCCTCGCGCGGGCGATGGCCACGGTCGCGCGCGGCGAAACGACCTTCGTCACCACCAGCGCGCCGCCCCGGCTGGCCCGGATGGCAGCCGCCTCGGCGACAGACGGCGTCCCGACCGCTCGCCGCACGACCTCCGACGGGTTTGGCACCGACACCCGCCGGAGCTGCTCCGCGCGGTAGCCGACCAGCGGCAGCGAGAGCTGGCGCGCCGCTTCAACCAGGCCAGGCTCGGTCAGCTTCCGGTCCAGGGTGCCAATTCGCGTCAGGCTGGCGGGCGCCAGCCCGCCCAGCTCCAACGCTCGGCCTATCAGCATGACGATCTCCACCGCCGAGACGCCCGTGCTGCACCCCACCCCGGCCGCGAGCGTCGGCGGACGATACACCACCACCGTCTCGCGCAGTCGGTCTGGCACGCGCCGATCGCTGACCACCATGGAGGGCTCGCTCGCGGCCAGCAGCGCGTCAAGCGTCTCCACCATCTCGATACCCCGCACGGAGCGAGCGAGCGCCCTCACCCCGACGTCCTCGTATCCCAGAACTCGGCCGCCGTCGACCAGCGCCGCGGCCGCGCGCAGGAGCGCTTCGCGGCCTGCCTCGAGCTTCCAGCCGCGCTCCTGGCCGAGCCGCTCCAGCACCGGCAGTCGTCGCCGCTCTGCCGCCGTGGTGATGACCGCCCGCGCCCTAAGCGCCCGGGCCAGGGCGCGAGCCAGGTCGTTCCCGCCGCCGGCGTGGCCTGAGAGCAACGCCACGGCGAAACGGCCGCCGTCGTCCACCACCACCACGCCCGGATCGCTCCGCTTGTCGGCCAGGTGCGGCGCGATCAGCCGCACAGCTGCTCCGACAGGCATCACCAGGACGATCGAGCGCGAGCGACAGAACAGGTCGCCCAGCAGCCCGGCGAGCGGTGGCGTGGCGCCGCGCACCTCTTCAACCTCGAGGTGATATGGCTTGACGGCGTGCACCTCGAGCGACGGCCAGGCTGTCCGCAGCCTGGCGAGCAGGCACGCGCCGGCCCGACTGATCGCCAGCGCCGCGAGCGGGCCCGGCGGCTCGGCGCACCGCGTCAACAGGGCGGCCTGGCGCCGTCGATTCCCGGTCCTGGTCCGTCGGCTCCCGCTTCGGGACCGTCCGTCCCCGTCTCCACGCGGAACACGTGCGCGTGGCCGGCCGAGTACAGCCGCGACCGTCGGTCCCGGGCTCGCTCGTGGACCGCCGGGTCGAGGGCGCGACCGACCAGGATGAGCGCCTGGCGCTTCAGGCCGGCCGCCCGCGTCGCGGGCCCGATGTCCGCGAGCGTCCCGTGCAGGATCAGCTCCTCCGGCCAGGTGGCGCGATAGACCACGGCCACCGGCGTGTCAGGTGGGTAGCCGCCGGCCCGAAGCTCCTCCACCACCCGCTCGATCGCCGTCACGCTCAGGAAGATCGCCATGGTGGCGCCGTGCGCGGCCAGGTCGCGCAAGTGCTCCCCAGCCACGGCCACGGTACGGCCGGGCAGGCGGGTGAAGATGACGGTCTGAGCCACCTCAGGGACGGTCAGCTCCGCGCCGAGCAGCGCTGCCGCCGCGAACGCGGAGCTGACGCCCGGGACGATCTCGTACGGAATGCCCTCCGCCTCCAGGTGGACGATCTGCTCGTGAATCGCGCCATAGATGGAGGGATCGCCGCTCTGGACTCTGGCCACCAGCTTGCCAGCCCTGGCCGCCGGCAGCATCAGCGCCAGGACGTCCTCCAACGTCTTGTCCGAGGTACCGATCAGCTCGACGTCCGGCCGAACGAACCGGCCGATCTCGCCCTGGACCAGCGAGTCGGCGTACAGCACGAGGTCGGCTTCACCGAGCCGGCGCGCCGCCTTCAGAGTCAGCAGCTCCGGGTCGCCCGGCCCGGCGCCAATGAAGACCACCCGCCCGCTCATCGCCGGACCACGACGAGCGAGAAGTAGTCCGCCCGCTCTGGGGCGACCGCGCGCAAGTCCCTGACAACCCGCTGCTCCGGCCAGCCGCACCGCTCCACCAGCGCGGCGTTCGCGAGCAGCCCATGCTCGTCCAGCAGCCGCGTCAGCGCGGCCAGGCGCCGTCCCACTTTCAGGAACACCACGGTGTCGTTCTCCTCCAGCGCGCGGCTCGCCGCCGCGAGACTCGCCCTGCGCGGCTGCACCGCCAGCCGCTCTCGGCGCTCCACGAAACGCCCTCCCAGGAGGGCCGCGGCGGCCGTCACGGAGCTGACGCCGGGCACAATCTGAACCTCCAGGGTCGGCTGCCTGGCCCGCAGGCGCTCCACCAGGTGCCCAAACGAACCGTACAGCAGCGGATCGCCCTCGCTGATGAACAGAGCATCCCGCCCCGCGCTCAACACCGCCGCCGCCGCGGCGGCGTTCGCCTCCCACTGGTGGTCGATCTGGGTCTCGTCGGCCGGGAACGGCTGCTCGACGACGCGAGGTTCGCGGCCCTCCAGGTAGCTGGCGGCGATCCGCAGGGCGAGGCTTCGCTCGCCGGCTCGCCGCACCGGTACGAGCAGAGTCTCCGCCTCCCGCAGCAGCCGCGCGGCTTTGACCGTCACCAGCTCCGGATCGCCCGGGCCAAGTCCCACCGCCGTGAGTTTGCCCCAGTCCGCCCGCATGGCGCCGCTCATGGGATCGCCTCCTGCCAGGCGCTCACCACGAACACCGGGTTCATCGCCTCCAGGCGAGTCTGGTTGCCGATCCGCCGTCCGCGACTGGCCTGGACCTGGCACAGCTCCCACGCCCAGTCCCGATCGGAGAGTGTCGAGGTCGCCATACCGGCCGCCTCCAGGGTGGCGAAGCTGCCTACGAGCCGTCCGGCAGGCCGCAGCCGCTCGAGACAGTGCGCCAGGATCGCTCCAAGCTGGCCGCCGTGCCCGCCAAGAAAGACACGGTCCGGATCGGGCAGGTCCGCCAGTGCGCCCGGCGCTTCGCCGGCGACGACCCGCACGCTGGCTGCGTGCTGAGCGGTGAGATTCTGGCGCAGACAGCCGAGCTGCTCCTCGCTTCGCTCCACGGCGAGCACGCGCAGGCGGGGCGCCAGCTCCGCGGCCTCGATGGAGATCGCGCCCGAGCCCGCCCCGATGTCCCACAGCACGCCCTCGCTCGGCAGCTCCAGCCGCGCGAGCGCCACCGCCCGCGCCTCGGCCTTGGTGATCTGGCCGCGCGCGTGGCGTAGCTCGTCTTCCGAGCGTCCGAAGCGAGCGCCGGCCACCCGCCCCGCGGCGCGGCGGACGATCATGACGTTCAGCGGATCGAACGACTGCCCCACCAGTTCCTCCAGGCGGCCGTGGACCACCCGCTCACACTCGCTCCCGAGCCGCTCCAGTACCCAGGCCTCCGCGTCGGCCGCGCCGGCGGCGAGCAGCGCCCGAGCCAGGGCCGCTGGCGTGTTGACCGAGTCCGTGAGCAGCGCGGTGAGGCGCGAGCGCAGGACCGCGCGGACCGCCGCCTCCGGCGGCCGCCCGTGGGCAGACTCCACCGAGGCGTCCTGCCAGCCCATGCCGAGCCGCGCGAACGCCAGCGACACGGAGCTGGCCGACGGTACGATCTCCACCGTCTCGGCACCAAACAGCTCGACGATCGTCGGGCCGATGCCAAAGAAGCAGGGATCCCCGGACGCCAGCACGACGCAGCGCCGGCCGCCGATCCGCGCGCACACATCGCGCAGCGCTCGCTCGACGTCGTTCGCCAGCACGACCCGCTCGGCCGGGTGCCCTGGAAAGAACGCCAGGTGGCGCCGCCCACCGACCAGCAGCTCGGCCGCCTCGACCAGCGCCCGGGCTCGCGCCGTGAGCCCGGCGGCTCCGTCGTCGCCAATCCCGACCACCGCGATACGCGGTCGCTCGCCATCAGCTCGCATCGAGATCACCGCGCGCCGCCCGGCCGAGCACCGTGCCGTCGAAATCGAACACCGTGCAGTCGACGGCGAGCTTGCCGTGTACGAGGGCCACCGACCGTTCGCACACGAGCTCCGCCAGGCGATCGAACACCCCGCGCAGATCGCTGGCCATGGCGATCTCCTGGAAGTGACGCGCCGTGTTGGCCCCGCGAATCTCGGCGACGACCGCTTCGCCCGCGCTGCACTGCGCCGCGACGTCCGCCAGGAACGCCAGGTCTACCTGGTTGCCGGCAACGTGGGTCATGAAGTGCCCCTGGGCGATCTTGGACATCTTGCCGACCATCCCCACCAGCGACACGCGTCGAACGTGGCCCCGCACGCAGCGCTTCAGGCAGTGGCCGGTGAACTCGCCCATCTCGACGAACGCGACCTCGGGCAGCTCCGGGAACATCTTCATGGCGAATCGCTCACTGCGGCCGCCCGTAGCCAGCACGACGTGGGATTGCCCGTTCGCCACTGCCACGTCGATCGCCTGCTCGACGCTGGCTCGCCAGGCGGCGGTCGAGTAGGGTACCACCACGCCGGTCGTGCCGAGGATCGAGAGTCCGCCAAGGATGCCGAGCCGCGCATTGAGGGTCTTCGTCGCCAGCTCCTCGCCCCGCGGCACGTCGATCGTGATCTCCAGACCTCGCGCCTCCAGCAGCGGGCCGGCCTGGGCGGTGAGGTGCTCGGTCAGCATACGCCGCGGCACGGGGTTGATGGCCGGTCCGCCGACCTCCAGGCCGAGGCCCGGTCGCGTCACCGTGCCGACCCCGAGCCCGCCGCGGAGCCAGAGCCCCGGCTGCTCGACCCATCGCGCGGTCGCGCCGATCTCCGCGCCGTGAGTCACGTCCGGATCGTCGCCAGCGTCCTTGATGACCGCCGCCCGCACGCCATCGCCCCGACGCTCCACGCTGACCAGCACGAACGTCGCGTCGAACCCGGCTGGGAGGTGGATCGCCACCTGTTCTTGCAGTTCGTCCGTCATGAGCGTTCGGGTCGCGGCGAGCGCTGCCGCCGTGGCGCAGGCCCCGGTCGTGAAGCCGCGTCGCATCCCTCGCCGGTCGCGCGGTGCGACCGTGCGCTGTACCGGCGCGGCCGGTCGCGGCGCGTCGTCGGATGCGCTCGAGACCTCCATGCTCAGCTCCGCCCGGCTTCGGCAGCACTCGTCTCGCCCACAGCGGCGGCCAGCAGGGCGTTGACGGCGGCCGCCGTGGGCGGCGAGCCGCCCCGCGTTCCGCGAACGGCAATCGCCGGCCAGCCGCCAGCGCAGAGCGCCTCCTTCGACTCCTCAGCCGCGACCAGTCCCACCGGGCAGCCGACGACGAGGTCCGGTCGGGACCGTCCCACCGCCATCTCGTCCAGCAGCGCCAGCAACGCGGTAGGCGCGTTGCCGATCGCCGCGATGCCCCCATCCGCCAGCTCCCCGGCCAGCAGCAGCGTGCCGGCGGCGGCGCGCGTGGTGCCCAGCGCACGCGCCAGTGCTGCCGCGCCCTGGGCGAGCACCGCGACCTTGACGGGCGTCCCTAGCCGCGCCAGGAGATCCTGGCGAAGCCCCCGCTCGACCATCGCCACGTCCACCAGTAGCGGCGCGCCGCGGCGCAGCGCCACGACGCCCGCTGTGCACGCCCCGGGCGAGATGATAAGCTGCCGGGCCAGCGTCGGCTCGCCCGTCGCGTAGAGCATCCGGGTCGCGACGGTCCGTTCGAGCACGTCGCTAGGCAGGCGATCGCCGGCCAGCGCCTCGATCCGCGCCAGGCTGCGCGCCTCGATCTCGGCGGGCGTCAGGCCGAACCGCGCCAGCAGCGGCCCGACGATCGGAGCGACGGTGCGGGGAGCCATATCAGGCCCGCCCCCAGCCGGCGCTGACCGTCTCGCGGACCAGTCCGACCAGCGGGCGGGCCGCCAGCTCGGCGATCGGGACGTGTCGCGCGCCGAGCGCGCCTGCCACCTCGGCGGCGAAGCCGAAACGCACGGCGCCCTGGTCCGTGTCCACCAGCAGCCGGTGGACACGCCTTCGATCCAGCGCCTGTCCGAGCTGGGCCAGCTCCGCCATCGGGTCGCCGGCGCCCAGCGGAACGTTCGCCCGCCCGTCCGAGACGAGCACCAGCAGCGGCAGAGCGTCCGGCCAGGAGGCCAGGTGCCGCTCGATCGTCTCGAGGGCGAGCTGCACGCCGTGGCCCAGCGGCGTCCGGCCGCCCGTCGGCAGCTCCGCCAGGCGGCGCTCCGCCA
>JADZDV010000295.1 GCA_020850915.1 Chloroflexota bacterium
CGCAGCTACAATGGGCTCGTGATCGCGCGGCCCGGGCCGCGCGACCGGGAAAGGAGGAAGGCCGGAAAGCTGGGGCGGCAGCACAGACACGGGCGGAGGCGACTTCGACGAGCGTAGGCGCCCGGCCAGTCCACCGAGCGCGCGTGGAGGATCGCGAGATGCGACGAGACGTCGAGTTCAAGAGCAAGGGTGTCACCTGCCGCGGCTGGCTCATGACGCCCGACAGCGGCAGCGGGCCCTATCCGGCGGTCGTAATGGCCGGGGGGTGGTGTTACGTCAAAGAGATCGTGATGCCCCACTATGCCGAGTATCTGGTCCAGGCGGGTCTGGCCACGCTGCTGTTCGACTACCGCTGCTTCGGAGCCAGCGACGGCGAGCCGCGCCAGCACCTGAACCCCTGGGACCAGATCGAGGACTACAAGAACGCCGTCAGCTTCCTGGGCACCCAGCCAGAGGTCGACTCCGAGCGAATCGGGGTCTGGGGCATCTCCTACAGCGGCGGGCATGTCCTGATCGTGGGCGCCACCGACCCGCGGGTCAAGTGCATCGTCTCGAACGTCGCGGTGGTGGATGGCTACCAGAACATGCGGCGCGCGCATGGCGAGCGTAAGTACATCCAGCTCATGCAGCTCATCCGCGAGGACCGCGAGCGACGCTTTGCCGACCCGAGTCAAGCAGGCTACATCCCGATGTCGTCGCTCGACCCGGACAACGAGCTGTCGGCCTGGCCGTACCCGGACGTCTACGAGATCTTCATGGACATCAAGGAGCGGGAGGCGCCACGCCACGAGCACCGCAATACGATCGAGTCGGTTGAGCTGCTGCTCGACTACGTGGTCGCACCGTACGCCCGCCGCATCCTGAACACGCCGACGCTCATGGTCGTGGCGGCGAACGACGACAAGACGCTCTGGGACCTGGAGATCGACGTCTTCAACCAGATCCCGGCCCCCAACAAGAAGCTGGCGGTGCTGCCGACCATCACCCACATGAGCCTCTACTCGCGGCAATCGCACCTGGCGATCGCGGGGCAGGCGGCGGCCGAATGGCTGTCGCAGCACCTGGTCCAGGCGCCGGTACGGGTCGGGGTATAGCGGACAACCGCAAGCGCTGACCTGCCTGGGGGAACCGGCTGCCAGAACGCCCGCGCCTGTCCCACCAGCGCGTCCGGTGCTGACGGTCAGGGCGGAGGCAACCGAGCCCCGGTGGCGAGAGCCACCTGAACGTCATGGCGGGGCCGGTTCGGCAGTGGCGCGTGACCACAGCTCCAGTTCTCGCCCGCTGATCGGCTGAACCGCGGCCAGGCCACACAGCACGACAGCCGCCTCGACGTAGGGTCGAGGCGGCTGTCGTGCGCGCCGGAGGCATGCGCTACGCGCCGCTACTGCTGACCGGAGAAGGTGATGTACTCGTAGTTCGTCTCGAGGGGAGCCTGGAGGGTCGGCCAGGTGCCCACCTTCTTGCTCACCGCCCAGGTGGTCGACTTCATGCCCAGCATCACGCCGTAGTACCCGTCATAGAGCTTCTGAGCCAGGTCGTGGGTAAGCTTGACGCGCTTGTCCGGGTCGAGCTGCTGGAAGATCGCATCGAGATCCTGGTCGAAGGGGCCTTCAGCCAGGATGTTGAACACCCCCTTGCTCCAGATGCAGCGTTGCCACACCAGACTCGGCTCGTCGAACGGTGGCGAGCCGTACGTCCAGGCGGCCAGCCCCAGCTTGCGAGCGCGGTTCTTGGCCAGAAAGTTCGCCATATCCTCCGGGACGCGCTTGGACTTGATCCCCACCTTCTCCCAGTCGAGCGCCACGGCCTCGATCACATCGGGACCATCATTGGCAAAGGTATGGACCATGGGATTGACGCGAATCTCGAATCCGTTGGGGTAGCCGGCCTCCGCCAGGAGCTGCTTCGCTTTCCGCGGGTCGTACGGCGGCAGCTTCCAGTTGGCGTCGTACCCCTTGTTGAACGGGTAGTACCAGTACATGTAGGGCGTGTCAGAGCCCATGCCTCTCCAGAGGCCGTCCATGATCGCTTTCTTGTTGACCGCCAGGTTCATCGCCTGGCGGACCTTGAGGGCGTTCGCAAGGCTCTTCGGATCGTTGGGATCGCCGGCCCAGGGGCACTGCGGGCAGTAGTCCTCGCGATCAGAGGTTGTCTGGCCAACGAGGACGATCCAGTAGCCCGCCGCGTCCTTCGCCTCGTGAATCCTCAGGCCCGCTTTCTTCGCCTGGTCGAGGAAGTCACCAGCCACCTGGCCAATATCGATCTCGCCGGAGCGGAGGCCCGCGGCGCGAGTCGAGGGGTCCGGGATCCGGCGAATGACGATCTCCTTGAAGCCAGGATTGGGAACGCGCCAGTGACCAGGCACGGCCGCGAAGCGGTGGTAGTCACCCTGCCTCCCGTCAACGTAGCGATACGCTCCCGTCCCAATCGGCATCTGGGTCGCCTTCTCCTCGCCCACCGTCTCGAGGTACTTCCTGGAAGTGATGTTCTGGTACCCGTTGAACTGGACGAAGTGCGACGGCACTTCCCAGAGAGCCGTCTTGAACGTCATGGCCACCGTGTACTTGTCAGGCGCTTGGATCTTGTCAAGCTGCGCCCTGAAGAAGGGCGCGTCGCCTCCCTGCGAGTCCGGCTTGAGGTTCTGCTCGACCGTGAACTTCACGTCGTCGGCCGTCATCTCGCCCCAGTCGCCGTGGAACTTCACCCCCTGGCGGAGCTTGAACGTCCATGTCTTGTAGTCCGGAGAGTGACCCCACTCCGTGGCGAGCCCCGGGACGTACTGGAAGGTCTTCGCGTCCCGCATGATCAGCGGATCGTACATGTGGTCCCAGAGGTTCTTCTCGGACTGGCTGGCACGCCAGGCCCAGGGAGTCTCGATGCCCCACTGGCCAACGGCGACGACGAGCTTATCGCCCACCGGGCCTGGCTTCGCCGCCGTGGCCGGCTGGGCAGCAGGCGCTGCTGGCGCGGCTGCCGGGGCCGCGGCCGTTGGAGCCGCGGCTGCCGGGGCCGCCGGGGCGGCCGGCGCGGCGGCCGGGGCCGCCGGTGCCGGCGCGGGGGACGGAGCGGCCGGCGCGCACGCGGCCGCTAGGGCGCTACTCGCGGGCAGCGCGAGCCCCAGGGCTACCAGATGACGCAGGGCGCTGCGCCGGTCAAGCTTCCGTGTGGTCAGTGGGTCCAACGAGTCGGGTGCGGTTCGCATGGCGCTTCACTCCATCTTGGTCCGCGCGGCGGCGAGTTATGTCAGAGCAGGTCCGAGCACCGCGACCGGAGTCTGTCACAGGCACGAAGCACTGTCAAGTCTCGGAAGCAGTGCGCCGGTTTCCTGGGAGCCCGGGGACTCCTCCAGCCAGGTATACTCTCGCAGCATGCGGCGGTACTCTCCTGGCCAGATCATCACGCTGATCCTTATCGGTCTGGCCATCCTCTACTACGTCCAGCCGGGGATCTTCCGAAACCCTGGTCAGCTCGGGGCTAACGTTCCCGGGCAGGTCCTGAACCTCCTCATCACCGTGATCGCCATCGTCCTGGCCATCACCGTCCACGAGGCCAACCATGCCCTCGTCGCGGTCCTGCTGGGCGACCCGACACCGAAACTGATGGGCCGGCTCAGTCTCAACCCGATCCGGCACCTCGATCCGATCGGTACGATCCTGATGTTCGTGGCGCACTTCGGCTGGGGCAAACCGGTGATGTTCAATCCTGGCAACCTGCGGGTGAATCCCCACCTCGGCTCCGCGGCCGTCTCATTTGCCGGCCCCCTTGCCAACATCGTTTTCGCCGGGATCATCTACTGGGCTCTCGTGCTGTTCCGTCCGCCGCTGGATCCCAACATGACCCGGCTGGTAGAGAACCTGCTGATCTTCAACGTGGTCCTGGCGGCCTTCAACCTCGTGCCGATCCCGCCGCTTGACGGCTTCGGCGTGGTGTACGGAATCTTGCCGCGCCAACTGGCGGTCCTGCTCGATCCGGTTCGGCAGTACGGCTGGCTCATCCTGCTCCTGGCGGTCTTCCTTCCAAGCATGGGCGGTCCGGACCTTATCAGCCCGATCCGGGAACCGATCCAGCGAGCGATTACCAGGCTGATCACCGGCCGCGGGCTCTAGCCGCCGGCCGCCGTCGTGACATGACGCTGCTGCGCGCTCCAGTGCTGACGACTCTACGTGCCAGGGGAGGCTAACAATGGCACACCGCTTTCAGAGCATCGCGATCATCGGCACGGGCCTGATCGGCAGCTCGCTCGGGCTGGCACTCCAGGCGCTGAAGGAGCCGCCGCGGATCGTCGGCTTCGACCTCTCGGGCGACAGTCGGCGGACGGCGATGTCCATGAAGGCCGTCGACCGCGTCACTGGCGACCTGACGGAGGCGGTGCGCGAGGCTGACCTGATTGTGGTCGCCACGCCGGTCCGGACGATTGCGCCGCTCCTCCAGGAGATCGGGCTGCTCGCGAAGGACGACGCTGTCGTGACCGACACTGGCAGCACCAAGGAGCAGGTCCTCGCCTGGGCGGAGGAGTACCTGCCGACCCGGCTCCAGTTTGTCGGCGGACATCCGATGGCTGGGAAGGGCACGGCGGGCCCGGCCGACGCGGACGGGGGGATCTTTCAGAACGCCACCTACTGCATCTGCCCGCTGCCCCGGACCGATCGCGGCGCGGTGGAGGCGTTCGTCAAGCTCGTCGAAGCGCTCGGAGCGGTCCCCTACTTCGTCGACCCGCCAGAGCACGACGGGCTGGTGGCGGCGATCAGCCACCTGCCGTACCTGCTCTCGGTCGCGACCGTGAACGCGGTCACCTCGGACCGCTCGTGGCGCGAGGCGGCCACGCTGGCGGCTGGCGGCTTCGCGACGGCGAGCCATCTTTCAGAGAGCGACCCGCGGATGTTCACAGACATCGTGCTCACGAATCGCACCTCGGTGCTACGACAGATCGATCGTGTGGTCGAGCAGCTCGAGGCGCTGCGGGACCAGATAGACCGGGGCGATGATGGGGTCAAGACACTGTTCCAGGAGGCCCAGACGCGCCACCGTGAGTGGCTCAGTGGCCGCGCCGCCGAGAGTACGCGGCCGCCCCGCACGGGGGTGAGCGCGGAGGCTATGACACCGTACAACTCCCTCCTCGGCTCGAGGCTCACGAACAGCCTGGGCGGCCTCCTGAAAGGGAAGAGGGAGCCTGAGAAGTAGCCACCGGGAAGGGGCTGACCGACGCGTCAGCCCCTTCCCGGTGGCCGGCGGACTACTTGATGTCGACGGTCGCGCCGGCCTCGCGGAGCTTGGCCGCGGCGGCGTCGGCCTCGGCCTTCGGCACACCCTCCTTGACCGCCTTCGGCGCGGACTCCACCAGGTCCTTGGCCTCTTTCAGACCCAGGCTGGTCAGCTCACGGACCGCCTTGATGACGGTGATCTTGTTCGCGCCGAAGTCCATTAGCACGACGTTGAACTCGGTCTGCTCCTCGACCGGCGCCGCGGCCGCCGCGCCACCGTCGGCAGCCGGCGCCGGGCCCGCCGCGACGGCGACCGGCGCAGCGGCCGTCACACCCCAGGCGTCCTGGAGCGCCTTGGACAGCTCGGCCAGCTCGAGCACATTGAGACCGTTGATCTGGTCGATGATTCCCTGTACCTTGTCCGTTGCCACGAATCTCTCTCCTTGTTTCCGTCAGGCGGCCTCGCCGCCAAGCTGCTTTGCGCGCTCGTCCAACGTGTACGCAAGCTGGCTCAAGACGCTGTTGATCCCGCCGACCAGGCCGGTCATGGGACTCTGCACCGTTCCCACCAGGCGGGCCTGGAGCTGGGGCAGCGCCGGTAGTTCGGCCACCGTCTGCAGCTCGTCTGGCGACAGTCGGCGGTTGCCGATGACCGCTCCCCGAACCGGGAGCGTCAGTCGTGACGTCCGTAGGTGGTCCTGGAGCGCCTTCGCCGCGGCGGCCGGATCTCCAAACGCGATCGCCAGCGCCGTCGGCCCCACCAGATCTGGAATGACCGCGTCCTTGCCCGCCCGCTGGGCGGCGAACCGCGTCAGCGTGTTCTTGGTGACGTGGTACTCGACCTGCGCCTCACGCAGCCGCCGGCGCAGTGCCTGCAGCTCGGCCGTCTTGAGGCCGCGGTAATCAGTGACGATCGCCAGACTGCTCCGCTCAAACAGCCCCGCGATCTCGTCGATCGCCTGCGCCTTCTCTTCACGATTTGCCACGTGCTCTCACCTCCTTTCGATTGACTCGGTCGTCGTGCGTACTCCCAACAAGAATCCCCGACCGAGCCGGGTCGGGGACAGGGCAGAGGCCTCGCTTGAAGGTCGCTCTGCTGGTCCCGCCTCGGCAGGGTGTCGATCGTTCGCCCACAGTCGTGGGATCCCGCGGTCTTCGGCGGATCTTCGGTTGTGCGGCGTATCTTCCGGTTTCGCCCCTGTCAGCCAGATTGTCGTGGTGGCGGCCGGCCCTGGCCCCCGTGCCTGCCCTGGCGATTGCGAGATCGCCCCTTCCGAATGGAGATCGCGCGCGATGACCAATGAGGGCGGCCTCAGAGGCGGCCGCCTCTACCGGTTACGCGGCCGCTGCCACGAGCGCCTGGGCACCCTGGAGATCCAGGCGGATGCCCGGCGTCATGGTGCTCGTCAGGGTGATAGAACGCAGGTACTGTCCTTTGGCCGCGCTCGGCTTCGCCCGGACGATCGCATCGATGAACGAGCCGACGTTCTCCAGGAGCTGCTCGTCCGAAAAGCTGACCTTCCCGACAGGACCGTGAATGACCCCGGACTTGTCCACGCGGAACTCGACACGGCCTGCCTTGATCTCGCGGATGACCCGTCCGATCTCCACGGTCACCGTGCCGGTACGCGGGTTCGGCATCAGACCGCGCGGACCGAGCACGCGGCCCAGGCGTCCGACGAGTCCCATCATGTCCGGCGTGGCAACCGCGACGTCGAAGTCCAGCCAGCCCTCCTGGATACGACGGACGACGTCGTCGGCACCCACGAAGTCAGCGCCAGCCTCCTCGGCCTCGCGCTGCTTCTCACCCTGGGCGAACGCCAGCACACGCTGGACCCGGCCAGTGCCGTGCGGCAGGACCGCGGAGCCGCGGATGATCTGGTCCGCGTGGCGCGGATCCACGCCGGTGCGGATGTGCAGCTCCACCGTCTCGTCGAACTTGCTGTACTTGAGCTGGCGGAGCAGTTCCACGGCTGCCTTCGGGTCATACAGGCGCTGGCTATCCACCAGCTTGGCCGCCGCTTCGTACCTCTTGCCTCGTTCTCGCATCATCCCTCCGTGGTGTTGGCGCTCCGTCTGGAGCTCCCACGCGCCGAGTTATGCCTCGACCGCGACACCCATGCTTCGAGCCGTGCCAGCGACCATCCGCTCGGCAGCCTCGATGTCGTTCGCGTTCAGGTCTTTCATCTTTGTCTCGGCGATCTCCCGCACCTGCGCGCGGGAGAGCCGGCCAACCGTCCCCTTGCCAGTCGCCCCTGAACCCTTCTCCAGGCCGAGGGCCTTCTTGATCAGATCCGCGGCGGGCGGCGTCTTCGTGACAAAGGTGAAGGAACGATCCTCGAAGATCGTGATCTCCACCGGCACCACGAGGCCCACAGCGCTCGCGGTCCGCTCGTTGTACTCCTTCACGAATCCCATGATGTTGACGCCGTGCTGACCCAGCGCCGGGCCGACCGGCGGCGCCGGCGTGGCCTTGCCGGCCTGGATCTGCAGCTTGACTATCGCTCGAACCTTCTTTGCCACCCTCTCTCCTCAGAGCCTCGCAACGCCCAGCGCGCCCAGCGCACCACATGCGTGGATGAGTCGCCCCAGCGCTGCCCCGGCAACTCCCCGATCGTTCCGTCGCTACGTCAGACGCGCGACCTGGAGGAAATCCAGCTCGACCGGCGTGCTTCGACCGAAGAAATCGATCAGCACGCGCACCTTGCCCTTCTCGGCGTTGATCGCATCCACGATGCCGATGAAATCCGTGAACGGCCCGTCGATGACCTTGACCCGCTCGTTGACGGCGAAGCTGACCTTGACTCGCTGGCCAGCATCCACCTTCATCTGCTTGAGGATCGCCTTGACCTCGTTGTCCTCGAGCGGAGTCGGCTTGTTCCCCGACCCGACGAACCCGGTAACACCCGGCGTGTTCCTCACGACGTACCAGGAGTCGTCGGACATGACCATCTCGACCAGGACGTAGCCGGGAAAGACCTTCTTCTGCACGGTGCGGCGCTGGCCGTCGCGGATCTCGATCTCCTCCTCGGTCGGAATGACGACCTGGAAGATCTTATCCGTGACGCCCATCGACTCGATACGGTGCATCAGGTTGGTCTTGACCTTGTTCTCATACCCCGAGTACGTGTGGATGACATACCACTCGCGTCCGTCTTCACCCGTCTCCTCGGCGTCCTCCGGAGGCCCGCCGATGACCGCTGTGTCGGACCCGTGCTCGCTACCGTTGGTCATCGTACTCTCACCCCCCGCTACCGAGACTGAGGATGAACCGGAAGAGCTCCTGGAACACGAAGTCTGCCAATCCGAGATATGCCCCGACGATCAACGATAGCGCGCAGACTGCGCCCGTCAGCTTGATCAGCTCGTCCCGGGTCGGCCACTCAACACGCCGCAGCTCGTTGCGGACATCTCTGATCAGATTCCCCGCCGAGGCGGCCCCGCCACCGGTCGCCGCCCGAGGACCGCTCGATCGGCCAGTGCCCCCAACCGCCGTTCGGCCAGAGCCCGAGCCGCCAGCGCCGGACGTAGCGGCACCGCGAAGCCGCCCCGGTATCAGACGAGACAACCCGGACGAGGGAGCCGGCTGAGAGGCCGGCGCCTTCGTCGCCGCCTTGGACGCGGTTCGAACCGATGATCTGGGCGGAGACGGGGCCATGATCGGAATCCAGTCGGAGCGAAGTTTGGTACGAAGCCCGGCGAGATGTAGCTCAGGGCTGGCAGGCGCAGAGGGACTCGAACCCCCAACCTGCGGTTTTGGAGACCGCTGCTCTGGCCAATTGAGCTATGCGCCTACGAAGACGGACCTTGACAGGGAGTTATATCGCGCGCTCAAGCTCGACGGCAAGCAAACGAAGCGTTCCATCAGTGACAGACGGCCCGAATGAAGCTCTTTTCCCGAGCCCATCGATTGCACTGTAACACGTCTTCCAGCCGGAGCAATCCCCGCGCCAGCAGCCAGTCGATCTCCTGGCGTAGCTGCCGCTGGAGCATCTCAGGTCCGTCCGTGTTGAGGGAGAACTTTACACCGTGCCCCCGGAACGCCTCCAGTGTCGAGGCGAGCTCGACGATTGAGCTGATGACGCCGGTGCTGAGGTTCGACGACGGGCAGATCTCGAGCAGAATGTCCCGCTCGACGATCAGCTCCAGCAGCCCCTGGTCGCTCGCCGCCTTGACGCCGTGGCCGACTCGGTCCGGGCGGAGCGTCACGATCGCCTCGCGCATCGCTTCCGCGCTACCGCTTTCGCCCGCGTGGACGGTGATACCGAGCCCGCCGTCCCGCGCCTCGGCGAAGAGGCGCTCGTAGGTCGCGAACGGAAAGTCGGGCGGCTCGGACCCGGCGATGTCGATGCCGACGACGCCTCGCGAGCGATGCGCCAGAGCCTTGCGGACGATGACGTCGTTCACCTCGTAGTCAAACTTGGTGTCCAGGCAGAGGATCAGGCCCGCGACCACCGGGTAGTCCAGCGTGGCGCGCTCCATCCCGCGCGCCGAGGCCGCGATGATGTGGTCCAGGTCGCGCTCACCGCCGCGATTGCGTTTCATCGGGTTGAAGCGTAGCTCCAGCACGTCAATGTTGTTCTTGCGGTACGCCCCGCCGATGATCTCGTAGACGGCGCGCTCCATAGCGTCCGGGCTGGACTGGATCAGCTCGGTCCAGTGGAACAACTGGAGGTATTGCTCAAACGTCTTGACCCGCTGGCCGTCGACGGTGATGAGATCGACGAAGTCCCAGTAGCTCCGTGTGGGTAGCCGGATGCCCTGCGAGTGAGCGATGGACCACATCGTCGGCGGATCGACGGCGCCGCCAATGTGGCAGTGCAGCTCAGCCAGGGCAACCTCACGGGGAAACGTCGCTGCCAGTGGAAAGGCTCCTCAACCTGGGCTCGCTGGCCCGGAAGGTCGGCGTGAACCGTATTGTACCGCCGTTCGAGAGAGACACACCTTGGGCCGGCCACTCTCATCGAGGCCGGTCCGCTGCATCCCAGCTTGCCTTGGCAGTACGCTAAACGCGCTCATCCGCTGATGTGGCCGCGCTCGAACGGCCACGGACGCGGCCTTCAGACAGGGCGGTCTGGAACTCGGCCCTCGCGGCGGCCAGCAGCTCGGGGCGGTAGAACAGGTCCAGCGAGGTCATCGCCAGCGCCTTCGCGGCGTCAGTCATCGCCTGCTGGGCGCGCGGAGTCTTCGCGGAGGCTTCGAACTCCACCGTGTGGCCGACGATGGAGGCGTCCGTGATGGCGAGATAGGGATGAATGCCTGGGATGATCTGGCTCACGTCGCCCATGTCCGTGGAGCCCATCCGCTCGTTCGGGCCCGGGGTCTCGACCGTGAGGCCGATCCGCTCCAGGTTCCGAGCGAAGAGGTCCGCCATGGTCGGGTTGGGGACGATGTCGTCGTAGCCCATCCCGACAGTGACGACACCACGCGCGCCGGTCGAGAGCCCGGCGGCCTGGACGCAGCCGCGCACCTTCTCCACCAACTCGTCGCGGTAGCGCGAGTCACGAGCGCGGACGCTGAAGGCCGCCGCTGCGTAGTCAGGCACCACGTTGGCAGCCTTGCCGCCGTCGGTGATGATGCCGTGGACGACGGCGTCGCGCCGGAGATGCTGGCGCAGGCCGTTGATCGCCACGAACGTCTGGATCAGCGCTTCCAGCGCGTTGACGCCCTGGTCCAGCGCCGCGGCGGCGTGCGCCGCCTTGCCGTGGAACTCGATCGTCACGCGCGTCATCGCCAGCGAGCCGCGCGTCGTGAGGTTCTTGCTCGCCGCGTGGAACATCATCGCCGCGTCGACGTCGTCAAACGCGCCAGCCCGCGCCAGCAGCACCTTCCCGCCACCTCCCTCCTCGGCTGGCGTCCCGAGGACCACCATGCAGCCCGGCAGGTCCGGGGCCACCGAGGCGACTGCCAGCCCGGCGCCCAGGGCGGCCGTGCAGATCAGGTTGTGGCCGCAGGCGTGGCCGATGCCCGGCAGGGCGTCGTACTCCGCCAGGACGGCGATCGTCGGTCCAGGAGCGCCGCGATGCTCGGCACGAAATGCCGTCTCCAGCCCGCCAGTGCCCGTCTCAACCGTCAGTCCGCCCTCGCGCAGGGCATTCACGAGGATGCGTGACGAGCGATGCTCCTTGAACCCAAGCTCCGGATTGGCGTGAATGTCGAGACTGATCGCTTCCAACAGGGGGCGAAGCTCATCGATCCGGGCGGTGGCGCGTCGTTTGAGGGTCACCAGCGAGTCGTTCATGGGGCGAGTGTAGCACCGGCGCGACGATGCTCTATGCTGGGATCGCCCGGTTGAACCGGGACGCTGCGCCGGGTGAGACGTGCATGGGCGACCTTTTCCGCTGGGGTGAGCGGACCTACGTCATGGGAATCCTGAACGTCACACCCGACTCCTTCAGCGGCGACGGACTGGGCGACGACCACGCCGCGCTGCTGGAGCGCGCGGCGCTGATGGTGACGGAAGGCGCGGACGTGCTGGATGTCGGAGGTGAGTCCACGCGCCCTGGCGCGGAGGCCGTGAGCGAGGCGGAGGAGATCCGTCGGGTCGCTCCCGCCGTGGAGCTGCTCGCCAGTCGCCTCAGCGTGCCGGTCTCCGTGGACACAACCAAGAGCGCGGTCGCCAGGGCAGCTCTGGAGGCCGGGGCGACGATCATCAACGACATCTGGGCGCTCCGCAATGACCCCGCCCTGGCCGACCTCGCCGCGAAACACAACGCTTGTCTCATCCTGATGCACAATCGGCGCGCCGCGTCCTTCCGCGACGACGTTGGCGGCCATTACCGCGACGTCGTCTACGATGACCTTCTGGGCGAGGTGCTCGCGTTCCTGGGCCAGAGTGTCGAGCAGGCGATCGGGCGCGGTGTACCGAGAGCGCGAATCGTGCTGGACCCCGGCCTGGGATTCGGCAAGACGTACGAGCAGAACCTCGCCCTGCTGCGCCGCCTGCCGGAGCTACGCCGTCTTGGGCTGCCACTGCTGGTGGGCGCGTCGCGGAAGTCGTTCATCGGTCGCAGCAGCGGTGCGTCGGAGATGGCCGATCGCCTGGAGGGCTCGCTCGCGGCCGCCGTCCTGGCCGTCGCCGGCGGCGCAGACATGGTGCGGGTCCACGACGTCGCGCAGACCGTCCGTGCCTGTCGCTTCGCGGACGCCGTTGTTCGCGGCGTGAGCCAGCCGGGCTAGCGTGGCATCCAGGCTAACGCACGCGCTCGACTGGCTGTTCGGGCTCGGCAACCTGGAGGCCCAGCCGCCCTCAACCTGGGACGTGGCGCACTTCACCCTGGCCCGCCCGGCCGCGCTGCTCGAGTCGATCGGCTCGCCTCAGCGCACCTTCAAGAGCGTACTCATCGCCGGGACGAAGGGCAAGGGCTCCACGAGCACGCTGCTGGCCAGCCTGCTCCACGCTCACGGCGTGCACGTCGGCCTCTACACCTCGCCACATCTCTTGCGTTATGTCGAGCGCTACCAGCTTGACGGCCTGCCCGTTGCCGACGAGGAGCTGGCCGCGGCGATCGAGCGGCTGAGGCCCGCCGTCGCATCGGTCGAAGCGGCCCACCCGGAGCTCGGGCGACTCTCGACCTACGAAGTGGCGACGGTGGCAGCGTTGGACCTCTTTGCGCGGCGCCGCGTGGACTGGGCGGTGCTCGAAGTCGGACTGGGCGGACGATTGGACGCCACGAACGTCGTGGCGCCGGCCGTCGCGGCAATCGTCTCGATCAGCTACGACCACGTGGACGTTCTCGGACCCACTCTTGCCGACATCGCGCGAGAGAAGGCTGGCGTCGCCCGCACCGGCTGCGATCTGCTGGTCGGCGCCGTGCCCACGGAGGCGTGGACCTCGATTCAGGCAGCGGCTGCCCGATACGGCGCGAGCGTCAAACGGGTGGATCGCGAGCCGGCTCTGGCGCTGTGCGACGTGGCGGCGAGGCGCTTCAGTCGTTTCCCACCTGACGAAGCGGATCCGGTGATGATCGGCTTTCGCCTGGGCGGACGGGCGTACAGGCTGCGCCTCGGCGGGCGTGAGCAAGCTGAGAACGCGCGACTAGCCCTGGCGCTGGCGGAGCGCGTCTTGCCTCCAGACGCCTTCGACCCCGAGGCAGCGGTCGAAGCTCTCCAGCGCGTCTCCGCAGACGCGGATCGGTTTCGCTGGCAGGCACGGTTCGATTTCGCGAGTCGGCCGGGCGTTCTGCTGGACGGCGCCCACAACGGCGCCTCGATGGAGGCGCTCGTCCGGGCGCTCGGCGAGCACTTTCCCAATCTCCCTATCCGCGTCGTGCTCGGTATCGCGGCCGACAAGGACGTCCACGCGGTCCTCGCGGCGCTGCGAGGCGTTCGGGAGCTGGTCGCGGTCCAGGCGAGTCACCCCCGGGCAATGCCGGCGGCCGAGCTGGCGACTTGCGCCCGCTCCCTGGGCATCCGGGCCCGCGAAGGCTGGTCCGTGGAGAGCGCTGTCTCCACGACCCGCTGGAACGGAGACGCAACCATTCCCGTCGTGACCGGTTCGTTCCACGTGCTGGCGGAGGCACTCGGCAGTCAGGTTTGAGGCGCACACGGCGCCGAATTGCTTCTACGGGCGCTTGTCTCGTGCTACCGTGGTGGGTACGACGTGGGGGTGAATGCCATGCGACGTCCGACGCAAGCGACGATCTGGCGCCCTGCTTGCGCGCTCTTGCTCACTCTGGTCGTCACGTACCTGCCAGCCGCTGGCCAGCCGGCGCAGCCTGCTGCCCTGACCGTGCAGGAGTACGCCGCGCCAGCGGGCAGCCGTCCGCACGACGCCGTGCCCGATCGCTCGGGCGCGGTCTGGTACGCCGGGCAGGGGGACGGCACGCTGGGTCGGCTCGATCCCGCGACCGGCGAGATCCAGGTCGTGAAGCTTGGCGCGGGCTCGGCGCCGCACGGTGTGATCGTCGGTCCTGACAACGGTATCTGGCTGACCGATGGCGGCCAGAACGCGATCGTGCGAGTCGATCCCGCGTCCCTGGCCGTGCAGGTCTTCCCGCTGCCCGGCCCGCGCGCAAACCTGAACACGGCGACCTTCGACGGCCGGGGCGTCCTCTGGTTCACTGGCCAGTCCGGCTACATCGGGCGCCTGGACCCGGCTGTGGGCGAGGTGCAGCAGTTCGCCGCGCCCCGTGGCGCGGGGCCGTACGGCATCGCCGCGACGCCTGACGGCACGGTCTACTTCGCCTCCCTGGCCGGCAGCTACCTCGGTCGGATCGACGGCGACGACGGCTCGGTCACGGTGCTCGACCCGCCAACGCCTCGGGCCGGCGTGCGCCGCGTCTGGTCTGATTCCGCGGGGCGGCTCTGGATCGCGGAGTACAACGTCGGCCAGGTCGGCCGGTATGACCCCGCCACCGGCCAGTGGGCCGAATGGCGCCTGCCTGGCGCCAACCCGCGCGCGTACGCGGTCTACGTGGACGAGCGTGACAGGATCTGGCTCACTGACACGTCGGCGGACACGATCGTCATGTTCGACCCCGTGACCGAGGCCTTCACCACGGTCCCGATCTCCACTCCCTCGAACGTGGCGCAGCTCGGCGGTCGGCCGGGCGAGGTCTGGGGGGGCGAGCGCGCGCGTGACGCCATTGTAGTTGTGCGCTACGGCGACTAGACAACCACCGACCCCGATCGGCCTGCCGTAAGGTGTGGACCGCGCACCCTCTGATCGATGATGGTTTCGCGATCTCTTCCGAATTGCACCCCATTGTCATCCTGTTGAATGGCCAGGAAGTCTCGGGGAGCTCTCACCACCACCGACCACTACTCGCCTTAGATCAAACAGACACGAGCGAACATAGTGGGCAGAGTCCACCCCAAGGTCCGCCGGTCTCCTGCTGGGTGCTGGTGCGAGGCCTCCCCGCTGGGCCAAGTCAGAGGTCAGCGGGGAACCCGGCAGGTGGCGAGATCTTGGACGGGGGAGGGAGCACCCCCCGTCCGAGTCCCAGGAGTTACCCGCGAGCGCGCTCCAGCGCTTTTTCGAGGGCACGGCGGGCGTAGACGCGGGCAAGGTGAGCGCGGTACTCGGCCGAGGCGTGGATGTCGCCGTTGACGTCCTGCCCGTCGGCGGCCGTGGCGACCGCGGACTCCAGAGTCTCCTGGGTGGCGGACGTGCCGCGCAGCGCGGCTTCCACGCTTTCGGCCCGGTACGCCTTCGCGCCAATGCCGGTGATCGCCACGCGGCAGTCGGCGATGGTGTCGCCGTCGCCCAGCTTGACGACGGCGGCGACGCCGCACAGGGCGTAGTGGGACGCCGGGTGGTCCATCTTCAGGTAGGCGCTGCCAGTGCGCGGCGTGCTCTGGACCGGGACGCGCACTTCAGTCAGGATCTCGTTCGGCGCCAGCGAGGTGGTGAGGTAGTCGACGAAGAACTCGGTTACGGGAATCGTGCGCTCGCCGTTCGGGCCCACCGCGACCAGCTCGGCGTCCAGCGCCAGGACAGCGGCCGGCAGATCGCCCGCCGGGTCGGCGTGCGCCAGGCTGCCGCCGATCGTGCCGCGGTTGCGCACCTGGAGATCGCCCACGACGTCGGCCGTCTCCGCCAGGAGCGACGCCTGGGATCGCAGAACGTCGGAGCTTTCGACCTCGTGATGGGTCGTTAGCGCGCCGATGCGGATGGTGTTGCCGTCCATGCGAATGCCGCGCAGGCTCCTGATGCGCCCGATGTCGACAATCGCGCTCGGCTGGGCCAGGCGCAGCTTCATCAAGGGCAGCAGGCTGTGGCCGCCCGCGAGCACCTTGGCCTCTTCATGATCGGACAGCAGCTTCACCGCCTCGTCGACGGAGTTGGCCACGTGATACTCGAACTTCGCCGGGAACACAGTCTCCACGCTCCCTTCTGGATGGTGGACCGAGGGCTGCTCAGCTCGCGGCGCCAGCCCCGGCCATCTTCTTTGCGGCGTACTGAATCGCCTTGACGATGTTCTGGTAGCCGGTGCAGCGGCAGAGGTTGCCCTCGATGCCCTTCCGGATCTCCTCGTTGGTGGGGGCGGGGTTGCGCGCGAGCAGGTCCACGGCTGTCATGATCATGCCAG
>JADZDV010000296.1 GCA_020850915.1 Chloroflexota bacterium
CGTCGGCGAACTGGCGCGCGGCAGACTGCCAGCCGCGCTGCTCCGGTGACAGGGTGTAGTCCAAGACCTGCTCCTCCCGCTACGGCTTCTTCGGCGGGGTGATGTCGTTGTACGTCTCCTTCGCCTGTTTGAGCGTGTCTTCTGGAAGCTTCACGCCTTGGAGCTCCGCCGCCTTTGTGTTGACAGCCAGGTAGCCTTTCTTCGACATCTCGATCGCCATCGACTTCGCCGGCTCGCCTTTGAGGATGCGAGCCGCCATCTGGCCGCTCTCATACCCCTGGTCGTCGTAGTCGATGCCAAGCGCCGCCACGGCGCCGCGTGAGGCGGAGGCTGGATCGTTGCCGAACAGCGGCTTGCGGCTCTCGTTGGCCACCTTCACGATGGACTCGAGCGCCGAGACGACCGTGCTATCCGTCGACACGAAGAAGACGTCGACGTTCTTCGTCAGCAAGCTCTGCGCCGCCGGCAGCACCTCGTCCGCCGAGGCGACCGTCTGCTCGACCAGCTCAATGCCAAGACCCTTCGAGACATCACGGGCGATCTTCGTCGCGACTTCGGAGTTTGCCTCGGCCGGCGTCCAGATCATGCCAAAACGCTTCGCGCCCGGCACCAGCCGCTGGACGAGCTGCATCGCGTCTTTCACTGGCGGAAGAGCCTGCACGCCGGTGACGTTGTCTGGTTTGTCCGTAGCGGACCGGATGACGTCCTTCGCCGCCACGTAGGGATCGGTCACCGTGTTGAAGACGATCGGGATTTTCGGCCCATCCCGCGTCACCGCGACCGCTCCCTGGAGCGGCTGGGTGCCGATGCAGAGCATCAGATCGACGTTCTGGTCTCGGAAGCGCTGCGCGATCGATGTGATCGTCGGCATGTCACGCTGAGCGTTCTGGAGGTCGAACTTGATGTTCTGGCCTTCCTTGAACCCGGCGTCGGCCAGCGCCCTGATCGCGCCGGTCTTGGCAGCGTCAAGGGCCGGGTGCTGGACGAACTGGGAAACGCCCACGGTAAACGTCTTGCCGGCTGGGATCCCGCCCGCCGCCGGTGAGGTCGCTGGCGCGGCGGCTGCCGGGCTGGCGGCGAGGACCGCCGGAGCCGCCGGCTTGCTCGGCCCGGTCGCGGTGGGTCTGGCCGGCTCAGCAGGCTTCGCCCCCTCGGCGGGCTTGTTCGCCGGGGGAGCCGCCGCCGGCGCACACGCGGTGAGGACCAGGAGCAGTCCAAGGCCGACTGCCAGCAGTGAACGTTGCACGCGTCAACTCCATCGCGGAATCGGAATGTGAGGGCACAATCGTAGCCCGGACCGTTTGCCGGGCACGAACAGACGCAGACGCACCTGGCGGCCGGGCGTGTCTCCGGCCGATAGGCGCAGCCCGGGGGCCCGCGAGCCGGGCCTGAGGCCCACGCCTTTGCTATACTGGCATCCCGTATGGCAGCCAATGAGCACGTGGACGTCGCCGTCGTCGGAGGCGGCATCATCGGGTGCGCGATCGCGCACGAGCTGGCGTTACGCGGCAGGCGAACGGTCGTATTCGAACGCGACCGCGTCGGCATCGGCGCGTCGAGTCGCAACAGCGGCATGATCCGGATCACCGGCCGGGACGTCGAGGAGCTCCCGCTCATCCTGGAATCGATCCCCCGCTGGACGGAGCTGTCGCTCCGTCCGGGCGTCGAGATCGACTACGTTCGGGCGGGGTCGTTGTGGCTGGCCTCGAACGAGCGAGAGATGCATCGCCTCGAAACGATCGTCGCCCGCCAGGAGGCAGCCGGGCTTGGCCGCCACCTCAGCCAACTGCTCGACCGGAACGCCGTGCAGCGTCTGCTCCCGGCCCTGAGCGACTTCCATGCTGGCGGCCTACTCGGGACTATGGACGGGCACGCCGACCCGCTCCGCGCCAGCGAGGCGTTCGCCGCGCTCGCCGAGGCGGCGGGCGCGGCGATCCGGAGCGGTGTCTCCGTAACGAGTGTCGAGCGTCAGGGCGGTCCGGTGAACGGCCTCAGCACGTCCGAGGGAACGATCCGGGCCGAAACGGTCGTCCTCGCCGCGGGGGCGTGGTCGCCACGTCTGGCCCTCACCGCCGGACGGACCCTACCTGTCGTCATCCGGCGTGGACAGGCAGTGCGCACGCGGCCGCTGCCGAGCTTCACCGACCTGGCGGTTATCGCCCCACAGCCGACGACCGGGCACATCGCCATTCGCCAGCTCCGAGACGGCCGTGCAACAATCTCCGGCTACCAGCGACCTGAGTACGTCGGCCTCAACCAGGAGCCGACCGAGGAGACGCTCCGCCTCAATCGCGAGGCCGCGGAGCGCGCATTCCCTTGTCTTGTCGGAGCGGAGGTCGAGACTCGCTGGGCTGGGCTGAACGAGGCAACGCTAGATGCACTGCCCCTGCTCGGGCCAGACCCCCGTGTGCCCGGCCTGTTCCTGGCGACCGGCTTTTCCGGGCATGGCTTTGGTATCGCGCCGGCGGTAGGCCGGCTGATGGCGGACCTGATCGTGGATGGACGAACCACACTGCCGGTTCAGCCATTCAGCGTCGACCGCTTCGATCACCTGGACGTCGCCGGGGAGCTGGAGCGCTTCATGTCCGTCGAGAGCGGCGGCATGTACGTTAGCAAGGAAGAGGTGGCACGGCTGCTTGGACAGAGCTGAGGCGCCTGCAACGCTCGCAGACATTCGGCCAGGGTTCCGAGTAGACTGACCGGCAACCGTCGGAGGCTCTGATGAACGACATCGCGCCCTGGTATCGCCTGGGCTATGTGACGCCGCACCTGTTCGTCGACAACCACGCCTACCAGTTCTACCGGATCGCGCCACCCGGGGCGATGCTCGTCACGACGAATCTCGACCTCGCCGACTACACCCTCGAGGCGGTCGAACACGAGCTGCCGTTGTTCTGGCGCCTCGCCGGCATCCTGAAATCGCGCGGCGTCGACCGGATCGTCTGGGCCGGCGTGCCGGTCGCCGCGGTGCTGGGTCGAACGCGGATGCGAGCGTTCCTCGCCGAGGCCGAGCAGCGGACCGGGGTGCCGTTCAGCACCGACCTGGAAGGGGTCATCGCCGCGATGCAGCACCTGGGCATCAAGAAGGCGGCGATCGGCACCCGCTGGCACGGCCCCGTCAACGACGCGGTGAGCCAGTACCTTGCCGAGGCGGGTATTGAAGTCGTCGGCCGACAGTCGAGCGGCAAGTCGCTCGCGGAGAACTCCGTCCTGTCGCCGGAGGAGGGCATGCGGCTGGCCGTGGAGCTGGGACGCCAGGCGCTACGAGCCAACCCCGACGCCGACGGCTTGCTTCTGCCGGGCGGCCTCTGGCTAGCGATCCACGCCATTCCGATCCTGGAGGCGGAGTTTGGCAAGCCGGTGATCCTCAACCTGAACGCGAGCCTCTGGCTGGCCCTCAAAGAGGCCGGCAAGCAGCGTTCGGTCCAGGGATGGGGCAGGCTCCTGGCCGGCGAGTAGCCGCTGGTGCACTTCCAGATCCCGAGCCGGTCTCGGCTCCTCCGGCCGGCTCAACCCCCGTTGCCTGTCCGCTCCACCGCCCGCGGTCGCCCGGGTTTCGCTCTGCCGCGGAGCGAACCCTCCCTCAACGCCCGTTGCCCGTCTGCTCCGAGGCCCGCGCCCCGGTCAACTGGGCCGGCGGCTGGTAGGTGCCCGGCACCGTCCGGAAGGCTATCGCCAGGCGGTTCCAGCCGTTGATCGCCACGATCGCCACCGTCAGGTCGATCAGCTCCTTGTCGGAGAAGTGCTGCTTGACCTGCCCGTAGACCTCGTCCGGAATGTGGCTCTGGCTGACCAGCGTCACCGCTTCCGTCCAGGCCAGCGCGGCCCGCTCACGATTCGTGTAGTAGGGCGTCTCCCGCCAGGCGTCCAGCCCGTACAGCCGCTGCTCGGTCTCACCCCGCGCGCGAGCGTCCTTGCTGTGCATGTCCAGGCAGAAGGCGCAGCCGTTGATCTGCGAGGCGCGGGTCTTGACCAGATCCAGCAGCGACGGCTCGATGCCGCTCCGCCGCACGTACGCCTCCAGCCCGCTCATCGCCTCGATCGCCCTGGGGGCAAGCTGCCCGTAGTCGAGTCGTGGCTCCATCTCAACCTCCACTTCAGTTCTCAGCTTTGCGATTGTCAGGAGCCCGCAATTTCCGGACCAGCGGGTGCGATGCCATGCCTCCGGCCGAGCGGCGTCGCTCGGGCGTTCTGGCGCCCGCCGGCCAGTCGTCCCAGCGCGGTTCCTGCCGGAGCCTGGGTTGCCCTTTAGCCCATCCTGGCCATCCCTGCCAGCACCGCTTGATGCTGCACTAGACTCCCAGTCGGTACAGCTCCCGCGCGTTCTCGGCGAGCACCCGCCGCGCCAGCCAGGCAGCCTCGTCCGCCGGTAGCCAGGCGGTCGCGACGGCGAGCGCCCGGCGCGCGGCTCGCGCGGCCAGCCAGAACCATTCGGGAACGCCCCAGGCATCCGAGCCATAGAGCACCTTCGTCACCGGCGCCAGCGCGAGCAGCTCCTCCATGAGGCGGGCGAGCGTCGGCCCGGTCAGGAGCGGTGTCGCCTCTGACAGGTCCACGTACACGTTCGGGTAGACGGCGGCCAGGTAACTCGCTTCGCGCGTGTACGGATATGAGGCGTGCAGCAGCACAACCGGCGCCCGAGCGAGCGGTCCGTCTTCGAGGGCCGGTCTGAGGTGCATGGGATTGGCCAGGCGGAGGTCGAGGTCGCGATCGCCAACGCCGCTGTGCAGTTGGAGCGGCACGGCACGCTCGCTCGCCCACTCGGCCGCCACCAGCAGGAGAGGGTCGAGCAACGGTTTGGAGGTCAGGCGCGCCTGCCGACCGGCCCGAGAGAGATGGCCGTGTCCCTGGCGCCGGGCCTCCTGGAGCGCGCGCTGGA
>JADZDV010000297.1 GCA_020850915.1 Chloroflexota bacterium
CCAAGGCCGCGACCTATCGCCGCGTCCTTCGCTGCTTCGCCGAGGCCGCCAAGCGCCGCCTGCCCCGCCTCGAGCGGGTCGAGGTGCCCTATGAAGGCACCAACCTGGCCGCCTACTTCCTGCCGCCGGACGGCCCCGGGCCCAGCCGCGCAATGGTCTTCTTCGACGGTCTGGACGTCTGCAAAGAGATCATTACGCTGATCGGCGCCATCGAGTTGAGCCGGCGGGGCGTCGCAACGCTGATCGTAGACGGTCCAGGCCAGGGAGAGTCGCTACGCCTGCGGAACATTCCCAGCCGGTACGACTACGAGGTGCCCGCCGCCGCCGCGCTGGATTACCTCGAGAGGCGCCCCGATGTGGACGACCACCGGATCGGGATCATGGCCTTCAGCCTGGGCGGCTACTACGCCCCACGTGCCGCCGCCTTCGAGAAGCGCTTCAAGCTCTGCGTCGCCTGGGGCGCCCACTTCGACTACCACGAGCTCTGGGTCAAGCGACGGAAGCTGATGGAAGCTGGTGGCACCAGGGCTTCGGCACCGCTCTTCCAGCTCGCCTGGGTCCTCGGCGTCCAGACGCTGGACGAGGCGATGGAGAAGGTCAAGCGGTTCAACCTGACGGGCGTGGCGGAGAAGATCACCTGCCCGCTACTCGTGGCGCACGGCGCGAACGACGGCATCGTGCCCGAGGAAGTGGCCCACCGCCTTTACGAGGCGGCCGGCTCACGGGAGAAAGAGCTGAAGATCTTCACAGCCGAAGAGGGCGGCAGCGAGCACTGCATGGAGGACAACCTCCAGGTCGGCTCGAGCTACGTCGCCGACTGGATCGCCGACCGCCTCTAACGCAAGAGCGCCCGACGCGACCGGTAGGGGCGGACACGCGTGTCCGCCCACCAACTGTGGGCTGGTCCGGTACCTCAAGGGCAATCGTCCTCCGGGTGCGGCGGCCACGGGGGGCCTCCCCCACCGGTCCGTCGACGTCCGGCGCGGAACCTCCGCCTGGAGCACCTTGCTGGTCAGCGGCCGGCCCAGGCTCGCCCCGATGAACAGGGACGCCTCCACTACTCCCACGAGCGACACGCCCGTCTCTCGGACTGACCCCCACCGCGCGCACTCGCTCTGGCAGCCCGTTTCACACCCTTATGTCGCCTCCAGCTCCAGCAGCGTCGCTCCCAGCTCCACGTGTTCCCCCTCCGCTGCGTGGACCGCGCTCACCAGGGCGTCCCGCGGCGCCAGCAGACGGTGCTCGATCTTCATCGCCTCCAGCACCGCGAGAAGCTGCCCGCGCGCCACTCGTTCACTCACCTTGACGGCCATCCGCACCACCCGGCCCGGCATCGGCGCCTCTACCCGCTCCGAGCCTTCGACCGTCTGCGCCCCAGCCGTCCAGGGCTCCAGCAGCGTCCCTGGCTCGATCCCCCACACCTCGCCCGCGATCGGCACCAGCCAGCGACCGTCCTGCTCGATCACCCGCGGCGCCACCGTCTCACCCCCGCCGCTGACCGAGACTACCCCCCCGGGCCCCGTCACGGACGCCAGCCAGCGCTCCGCGCCGACAGCGATCTCCCAGCCCGCCTCGCCGCGCGCCAGCGCCGCTTCGGCCCGCGCTCGGCCGCATCGCAGCGCGAGCCGCAAGCGTTGTCCGGCTGGACGCCAGCCGACGAGCTCAGTCCAGGGGTTTCCGGAACCGCGGCGGCGGTCCTCGACGATCGCCACGGCCGCCGCCGCCCAGGCGACCCCCGGTGGCTCGGCCGTCCGCGGCTCGAACTCGAACGTCGTGAGAAAGTCCGTCCTCGCCCGGCCGGCGACGAACAGAGGATCTCGGCTCACCTGGCGCAGCAGTTGAAGGTTGGTCGCCACGCCGACGATCCGCGTCTCGTCCAGCGCGCGACGAGCGGTGGCAAGCGCCGCGTCCCGGTCCTGCCCGTAGACGATGAGCTTCCCGAGCAGCGAATCGTAGAACGTGCTCACCACGTCGCCTCGCTCGTACCCCGCGTCCAGCCGCACCCCGGGCCCCGCTGGCCACTCCACCAGCTCCAGCCGGCCGGACGACGGCAGGAAGGCCAGCGCCGGGGCCTCCGCCACCACCCGTAGCTCGATAGCGTGGCCTCGGGGTGTCACCTGCTCCTGAGTGAACGGCAGCGGCTCGCCTGCCGCCAGGCGGATCTGCAAGCAGGCAAGGTCCAGCCCGGTGACCAGCTCTGTCACCGGGTGCTCGACTTGAAGCCGCGCATTCATCTCCAGGAAGAAGTACTGGCCCGTTTCGTCTACCAGAAACTCCGCCGTGCCGGCGCTCTCATAGCCCGCGGCTCGCGCTAGAGCGACGGCGACGCTCCCCATCGCTCTACGCAGCGTCTCGTCGATTCGGGGCGCTGGCGCCTCCTCGACCAGCTTCTGGTGCCGGCGCTGGATCGAGCAGTCCCGCTCGCCGAGAGAGACGATGCTCCCGTGGCGATCGCCCATCAGCTGGATCTCCAGGTGCCTCGGTCGCTCTATCAGCCGCTCCAGGATGACCCGCCCGTCGCCAAACGCCGCCAGCGCCTCGCGCCGCGCGCTCGCGAGCTGCTCCTCCAGCTCATCGATCGTCCGGACCGGCCGCATGCCGCGCCCGCCCCCGCCCGCCGCCGCCTTGATCAGCAGCGGGAAGCCGGTCTCCAGTGCACGCTCGCACAGAAACGCAAGATCCTGACGCTCGCCATCGTAACCGGGCGAGACTGGCACGCCGATGCTTCGCGCGAGCGTTCTGGCCGCGGCCTTGTCGCCGAGGGTTCGCATCGCCGCTGGCGGCGGGCCGATCCACCCGATCCCCCGCGCCTCACACGCCTCCGCGAAGGTCGGGTCCTCCGCCAGGAAGCCGTAGCCTGGATGCACCGCCTCCGCGCCTGTGTGCGCGGCCGCGTGCAGCAGCGCGGGGATCGAGAGATAGCTCTCAGCAGGCGGTGGCGGACCGATCCGGACGGCCACGTCGGCGTGCCGGACGTGCATGGCGCTAGCGTCGGCATCGGAGTAGACGGCCACGGCCCGCGCGCCAAGCTCGTGGCAAGCGCGGATGAGACGTACGGCGATCTCGCCCCGGTTCGCAATGAGAACCGTCCGGAACACCGCCGCTACATCCGGAAGACGCCGAACCGCGTGGCCGGGACCGGCGCCTTCAGCGCCGCCGCGATACCCAACCCCAGAACGTCGCGCGTGTCGACGGGGTCCAGGATCCCATCGTCCCACAGTCGGGCCGTGCTGTAGTACGGGCTGCCCTCCCGCTCGTACTTCTCACGGATCGGCGTGGTGATGGCTTCGCGCTCCTCGTCAGTCATCGGGCGACCCTGCTTCGCCAGCGCCTCCTCGCGCACGGTTAGCAGCACGCTTGCGGCCTGCTCGCCGCCCATGACCGAGATCCGCGCGTTCGGCCACATCCAGAGCTGGCGCGGGCCGTACGCCCGACCGCACATGCCGTAGTTCCCCGCCCCGAACGAGCCGCCCACGACGACGGTGAACTTCGGCACGGCCGCGTTGGCGACGGCCATCACCAGCTTGGCCCCGTCACGCGCGATCCCGCCCTGCTCGTATGCCCTGCCCACCATGAAGCCGGTGATGTTCTGGAGAAAGAGGAGCGGGATTCCTCGCTGGCAGCACAGCTCGATAAAATGGGCGCCCTTCTGGGCGCTCTCGGCGAACAGGACGCCGTTGTTCGCCACGATCCCAATCGGGAAGCCGTGGAGACGCGCGAAGCCGCAGACGAGCGTCGGTCCGTAGCGCGCCTTGAACTCGTCCAACTCTGAGCGATCGACGATCCGGGCGATGACCTCCCGGATGTCGAACTGCTGGCGCAGGTCTGGCGGCAGGATGCCGTACAGCTCCTGGGGATCGTAGGCCGGCGGCTCGACAGGCTGGATGGGCCAGGGCGTTTCTCGAGCCGCCGGCAGGTGGGACACCACCCGGCGAGCGATCTCCAGCGCGTGCGCGTCGTTCTCTGCGAGGTGGTCGGCGACGCCTGACAACCGGGTGTGGATGTCTGCACCACCCAGCTCCTCGGCCGTGACGTCCTCGCCGGTCGCCGCCTTCACCAGCGGCGGGCCACCGATGAAGATCGTCCCGGTGCCACGGACGATGATCGTCTCGTCGCTCATCGCCGGGACGTACGCGCCCCCGGCCGTGCAGGAGCCCATCACGACCGCTACCTGCGGGATGCCCATGGCGGACATCTGGGCCTGGTTGTAGAAGATCCGCCCGAAATGGTCTCGATCGGGGAACACCTCGTCCTGGAGCGGCAGGAAGGCGCCGCCGGAATCGACCAGGTACACGCAGGGAAGGCGATTCTGCTGCGCGATCTCCTGGAGCCGCAGATGCTTCTTGACGGTGATCGGGAAGTAGGTGCCCCCCTTCACCGTCGCGTCGTTGGCCACCACGGCGACTTCGCACCCGCTGACCCGGCCGATGCCCGTCACGATGCCGGCTGAGGGTGCCTCCCCGTCGTACATCTCCCAGGCAGCGAGGGCGCTCAGCTCCATGAACGGACTCCCGGAGTCCAGCAAGCGGTCCACTCGGTCCCTGGCCAGCAGCTTCCCACGCGCCAGGTGCCTCGCCACGGCGTCCGGCCCACCGCCCGCCTGGACCTGCCGCAACCGCCCTCGAAGCTCCTCGACGAGCGCCCGGTTGTGGCGCGCGTTCTCCCGGAACACCTCCGACCGCGCGTCGACTCGGCTCTCGATCAACGATCCGCTCCGTCGTTCGTCGTGTTCGCGTCCTCTGGACCCTCACGTTCACTCGTGTCCAGCCGCTGAAACGCCACCCGCAGCAGGCTGTCGCCGAGCTCCAGCACCAGGTGGTGAAAGCGGTGGCGCAGCTCGGGCAACTGAGCCTGGATGTGCGGGGAGGGATCGTCCAGCCACCAGCCGCCGACCACCAGCACCTCGTCGCTGGCGGCCTGGCGGTGCCAGGTGACCTCCAGACAGTCGAGGAACCGGATCGTCCGCCCATCGGCGAGGTCAATCTCGAAGTCCTTCATCCCCGGCGTGAAGCCGGCCTCCACCAACGCCGCGCCGGCCAGCCCGGCGGCGTCCAGCAGGCCCTCTAGCTCGTCCACACCAACCTCACACAGCCCCCCTCGTGCCACCCGGATTTCACCCGGCCGTGCGATGGCCGGCCTTCGCTGGGGCGGATGCACCGCCATCTCCGTTCCGGTGAACGTAACATTTCACGCCGCACCCTCGGCGCTGCGATAATCGAGGCATGATCGATGACTCGCATCACAACGACACCGCGCCGACCGAGAGCGGCTGCGCGGTGGACTGGAGCTGGCTCGCCGGCCGGGTGGTCGCCTCGGCGCGGTCCGACCTCCAGTCCATGACCCTTGTCTTCTCCGACGGCGAGGCCCTGACCATCCGAGCCGCGATCTACCGGGACCAGCCCTTCCTGGCGTTCGATCCCTGGAAGGCGCGGTAGCGGGCCGCGTGGCGGGCGCGCACGAGTCGGCCATCAGGTCACGGGGCGGTTGTCCACGATGAGCCGCCCGTTCGACTACGGGTATCCACCAATCCAGGACCACGGGGTCATCGGCGACCTGCACACCGCGGCTCTGGTGGCGATCGACGGCACGATCGACTGGCTCTGCATGCCGCGCTTCGATTCGCCCTCCATCTTCGCGTCGATCCTGGACCGCAAGAAAGGTGGCTACTTCCGACTGCGCGCCGCCTCGGATCGGGCGAGCTGCCGCCAGCTCTACGTTCCCGAGACGAACGTCCTGGTCACCCGCTTCCTGACGGCAGACGGCGTCGGCGAGATTCAGGACTGCATGCCGATCGAGAGCGACCGCCACGGCCTGACGGCGCAGGTCCACCAGCTCGTGCGGACGGTGACGTCGGTCCGGGGGACCGTCGTGTTCGACCTGGAGTGCTGCCCGGCTTTCGACTACGCTCGGGCTGGCTGCTCGGTGACCGAGATCCCAGACGGTCTGCTCTTCACCTCGGACGGCTCTGACGGAACGCGGCTCGCCTTGATCGGCACCGTGTCGCCACGGCTGGTCAACGGTGTGGCACGCGCGCGCTTCGTGCTCGATGAAGGCCAGTGGGCCGTCTTCGGGCTGCGCTACCTGGCAGACGGTGACGCGCCCCCGGTGCTCGGCCCACCCCAGGCCACGCGCGACGCCACCGAGCAGACGATCGATTACTGGCAGCGCTGGCTGCGCCGGTCCACCTACCGCGGCCGCTGGCGCGGGATCGTCGAGCGCTCGGCGCTGACCCTGAAGCTTCTGACCTACGTCCCGACCGGCGCCGTCATCGCCTCGCCCACGATGGGCCTGCCGGAGGAGATCGGCGGCGAGCGGAACTGGGACTACCGCTACACCTGGCTCCGCGATGCGAGCTTCACCCTCTTCGCCCTGATGCGGATCGGTTTCATGGACGAGGCCGCTGGCTTCATGCATTGGCTCAGTGAGCGCTGCGCGGAGGCGGGGGACGAGGGCCTCCTCCAGATCATGTATGGGATCGACGGCCGGCATCGACTGGACGAGACAGTCCTGGCCCACCTCGAGGGCTACTCTGGCTCCAGGCCGGTGCGGCTCGGGAACGGCGCCTACACCCAGCTTCAGCTCGACATCTATGGCGAGGTGCTGGACGCGGTCTACCTCTACGACAAGTACGGCATGCCGATCAGCTACGATCTGTGGCAGCACCTGGTACGCGTCCTGGATCGCCTGTGCACCATCTGGCAACTGCCGGATGAGGGTATCTGGGAGGTGCGCGGTGGCCGCCAGCACTTCACCTACTCCAAGATGATGTGCTGGGTCGCGTTCGACCGTGCGCTCCGGATGGCGAACAAGCGGGGCCTGCCGGCGCCGCGGGCCCGCTGGGAAGAGACGATGTCCGCCATCTACCAGCAGGTCATGAGCCACGGCTACGATCCGATCCGCCAAACCTTCGTCCAGTACTACGGCAGCGACTACCTCGACGCCGCCAACCTGCTCATGCCGATGGTCAAGTTCGTCTCCCCCACCGATCCGCGGATGCTGGGCACGCTGACCCAGATCCGCCACGGCCTTGTGAGCGACAGCCTGGTCTACCGCTATGCGCACGCCAACGCCGCGGCTGACGGCCTGACCGGCCGAGAGGGGACGTTCTCGATGTGCACCTTCTGGCTCGTCGAGGCGCTCTCGCGAGCTGGCGAGCTGCGCGAGGCGCGGCTGGTCTTCGAGAAGATGATGACCTACGCGAACCCGCTCGGGCTGTACTCCGAGCAGCTCGGCCCGTCCGCCGAGGCGCTCGGGAACTTTCCCCAGGCGTTCACTCACCTGGCGCTCATCAGTTCGGCGTACAATCTCGACCGCATCCTGGACGCGCGCCTGTAGGACGCGCAACCGGACAACTGGAGCTCTGCATCGCCATTCTGACCGCGGTCGCCACACGCCGGGCGGCGCTTCAATCCTCGGCGCGCTACCCCTGGCTGGTGCTGGCGACCGTCTGCTGCGGCATGTTCATGAGCGCCCTGGACCAGGGCGTCGTCAACACCTCGTTCCCGGTCTTCGCGGCCAGCCTCGAGGCGCCGATCTCCGTCGTCGGCTGGATCGGGCTCACCTACATGATCGTCAACGTGACCTTCCTGACGATCTTCGGCCGCCTGGCCGATCTGGTCGGCCGGCGTCGCGTGTACGTCACGGGGTACGGCGTATTCCTGATGGGGGCGTTCATGGCGTTCGTCGCGCCCGGGCTTGGCTGGCTCCTGGCGGCTCGAGTTGTCACCGGTCTCGGTTGCGCCATGCTGATCTCCAACGCCATCGCCATCCTCGGATCGGAGCTTCCGCAGTCGCGCCGGGGCCTGGCGATCGGTATGACCGAGGCGTCGGTTGGCGTTGGCCTGGCGATCGGCCCAGTCGCGGCGGGCCTCCTCACGGAGCTGGTCGGCTGGCGCGCAGTGTTCCTGATCTGCTGGCCGGCTGGACTGACCGGTCTCACGATGGGCTTGCTCGTACTGCGTGAGCCGGCGTCGCCCGGTGAACGCGAGACCTTCGACTTCCTTGGCGCCGGCGCGTTCGGTCTCGGGACGGTCAGCCTGCTGCTCGGCCTGACAAGCGGCTCGACGGTCGGCTGGGACTCGCCGTTGGTCCTGGCGGGCTTCTGCCTCGCCGCGCTTCTGCTGAGCGCCTTCCTCGTTGTCGAGCGCCGCGTTCGCCATCCCATGATCACCCTGAGCCTGTTCAAGCATCGTGTCTTCGC
>JADZDV010000298.1 GCA_020850915.1 Chloroflexota bacterium
GAAGCGGGCGAAGTCGATCTCCCGGATGACCCGGCTCATGTAGAAGCCAACCAGGATCAGCGCCGCCGCCGTGGCCTCCGGCGGGATGACGCCGGCGACGGGCGCCAGGAAGAGGGCTGCCAGGAAGAGCAGGCCGACGACGACCGAGGTGAGGCCGGTCCGGCCGCCTTCCGCCACCCCGGCCGCGCTCTCGATGTAGGTGGTGACGGAGCTGGCGCTGAAGAGGCCTCCGACCAGGGCGGCGACGGAATCCGTGGTCAGGACGCGGGAGAGGCGCGGCAGCCGCCCCTGCTGGTCCAGCCAGCCGCCCTGCTCGCCGATGGCGATCACCGTGCCCATGGTATCGAAGAAGTCGGAGAGCATGATCGAGAAGACGGCCAGGACCGCCGCCAGCGCGCCGACGCGGGCGAAGACCTCGAGGTTGAGCCCCTGGCCGATGGTGGAGAGGTCGGGCAGGTCCAGGAGCTGGGCTGGCAGCTCGGCCTTGCCGGGCACGCTCGAGACCGGCTGGCCGGTGGCGTAGTGGATGGCGCCGGCGATCACCGTGGTCAGCAGAATGCCCCAGAGCAGGGCGCCGGAGACGTTGCGCGCGAGCAGCAAGACGGTGACCGCCAGCCCGATCAGGGCCACCAGGAACGGCAGGTTGTTCAAGGCACCGATGGCGAGCGGCACGGCCGGCGGGGCGGTGATCGGCTGGCCGATCTCGACCGGGACACGCACGAAGCCGCCCTCGTACAGGCCGATGAAGAGGATGAACAGGCCGATGCCGACGCCGATGGCGCGCTTCAGGGTGATGGGGATGGCCTCCATCATCGCCTGGCGAAAGCCGGTCAGGACCAGGATGGTGATGATGAGTCCCTCGAGGAAGATCACGCCCATCGCGGCTTGCCAGGTGAGGCCCATCCCGGCGACGAGCTGGAAGGCGACGACGGCGTTGATGCCCATGCCGGGCGCCAGGGCGAGCGGATAGTTCGTCCAGAGGCCCATGACGATCGTCATCAGGCCGGCTGCGAGACAGGTGGCCGCGACGGTGGCGGCGAAAGGGGGCCCCTTGCCTTCAAGGCCTGGAATGCCGGCGAAGGTCAGGACGAGCGGGTTCACGAAGATGATGTAGGCCATCACCATGAACGTGGTGATGCCCGCGCGGACCTCCGCGCCAACGGTGCTGCCTCGTTCGCGGACCTGGAACAGCCCCGACCGCGGGGCACCTGCGCTCGTCACGCCTGCCGCCATGAGACGCCTCCCCGCTGGACTGGCTCGCCCGAGCGTATCGTAGGGCAGGCTCGGGGTGGGCGCAAGACACCGGACACGCAATCGTGTCTGGGGCGGACGCAAGACACCGGGCACGCGACCCGGACGTGCCCGGGGCGGGCCTGCCACTCCAGGCACGCTCCCGCCCGATTGTCTGGCAGGCTACCGCGCAGGAGGCGCTACACTCGGGAGATGGGCACCCTGGAGCGTCTGCGAGCCTGGCTGAGGCGGTCGTGGCGACGCGCCGCCCTCGCCGTGGCGATCGGCGTGCTCGGCGTGGCCCTGGCGCACCTCGGCTACGTGGACCAGCCAGACGCGGGCTGGCTGGACCGCGCGTTCTGGGAGCACGTGGCGTACGAGACGGTCCTCGCCGCGGCGATCGCGGTGTCGGCCTACGTGGTCTGCGGCGTGGTGGTGGACCTGCTGCGCGGCGAGCCCGACGAGGAGGACCAGCCCCCGCCCCGGGCTCGGAAAGGGCGGCCCGGCCCGGCGGGGCAGTGAGACGAGCGGCGACGGCGCAGTCGCTGCCCCGCCCGGGGCAGCGATCGATCCGGAGCATCGACGAGATGACGCGGGGAGTGGTGCAGGAGTGGCTGAGCCAAGGGCGGTGATCTTCGATCTGGGCGGCACGCTGGTGGACTTTCCGGACTGGGAGGAGGATGCCGTTCGGCGGTGGGGGATTTCCTACGACCATCTGACCGGGGCGCTGCCGGGCAACGGCTGGCCGGCGCGAGAGGACTACGTCCAGGCGATGCGCGCGGCGGAGCTGGCGCACTGGCAGCGCGTGGACAACGAGCACTGGAGCGGTCCGCCATCAGGCTTGCTGCACGACGGTTTCCGTCGGCTGGGCCGCCACGTCTACGAGGAGGAGCTGCTGGCCGCGCTGGACGGCTACGCTCGCGCGGTGAACGGCTGGGCGCAGGTCTTTCCCGATGCGCGGGAGACGCTGGCGCTGCTCTGGCGGCGCGGCTACCGCCTGGGGCTGCTCTCGAACACCTGGTGGGCGGCCGAGTGGCACAATGCCGACCTGGCGACGCACGGCCTGGCCGACCTCCTGGACGAGATCGTCTACACGTCGGACCTGCCGCGCTCGAAGCCCCACCCATCGGTCTTCCTGGAGGTGGCCGGCCGTCTGGGCGTGGAGCCCGCCGCCTGCGTGATGATCGGCGATCGGATGATCGACGACATCTCCGGCGCCCTCAGCGTGGGCATGCGCGCGGTCTGGAAGGCGAACACGAGCCCCTGGCCCAGGCCCGAGCACATCGAGCCGACCGCCACCGTCACCTGCCTGGCGGAGCTGCCGCCGCTGGTGGAGTCGTTCCGACGGTAGGCGCGGGGTGCACGCCCTGTCAGACCGGCGCGCCGGGTAGAGGCAGCGGATCGGCGTGACCTCCCCGCGCAGGTAGCCCCATCCTCGCGAGGCTTCCGCTCAACAAACCGGGGAGGGAGGCTCTGGGCCAGCCCAGGAGGCGCCAGGCTGGGGCCCGGTGGCGCGTTGCCCGATCAGCTCGTCCAGTCGCGGCACCTGCCGCGTCTCGCGCAGCCAGTCCGCCAGATTCTGGGCGAACCTGACCTCCCGCTGTTTCGTCCGCGTCCGGGCGATCCGCTCGTCCAGCAGGCGGTCCCCGGTCTGAGTGGAGAGCTGCGTGTCGAACGTCGCCCAGGTCTCGCAGCGGCGCCCTCGTTCCCGGTCGCGCCTCTCCCCCGCGTCGACCTCTCCCGCCTCTATTGAATACCGAACAGTCGCCCGCCATTTCCATGACAAGACTGGCCAGGAGGCGTCCCAGACCACGGCCGTGGCATTCCCGACCACCGGCGGAGCAGCCGCCTACCCTCGCTCGGGATGAGTGCGAGACGCTCATCATGACACACGAATGGCGCGTTGTCAGTCGTTGCTGGGCCACGCGACCTGACCAGGTGTCGGACGACCTGCCCGCGGGTCCCGCGGTGGCGCTGGGGGGTCTGATACCCGCGCTCCGACACTGCACAGTCTGGCCGGCTACGGCGGCCCGGGAGCGGGCAGTGGAGCGCAGAGGCCAATGGACGCGGCGGAGGCCCTCGATTGACCGCGTCGGGTGGCGGCGGACTGCGCGAGGCGCGCAGACGCTGGCCGGCGCGCCCAGTTGGTGGAGGTGGCTCAGTCCTTGATCGGCGGCAGGTCGCTGAAGTACTGGGGGTACTTCTTCTGCATGGCGTACATGAAGTCCGCGGCCACCACGTCGTTGGTCTTCGGGGCGCTCGGCATCTTCTTCTGCTCGATCAGCATCGCGCTCTCCGCGGTGAAGGCCTGCTCGATCTTCGCTGAGTAGCGCGGGTCGAACGACATGTACTGGAGCGACTCCTTGATGACCGGCGCTCCGAAGCCTGGTAGCGAGTGGGAGATCGCCTCGGCGCTCTCCTCAGGGTGCTGGCGGATGTACTGCGAGGACTCCGCGGTCCCGGCCCAGAACGCCTCGGCCAGATCCGGGTTCTTGCTGAGCCAGCCGGGAGTCGTGATACCGGTGATGCGGCCGTTCATGACGCTGCCGGAGCGGACGATGAACTTGCCGCCCGGGAACTTCTGTTGGAGCTGTACCCCGTACGGCTCGCCCGTCACGACAGCGTCGACGTTGTTGGACTCGAGGGCGGCCATGTAGTTGGGCAGGGTGAGGTTCAGGATCGTCACCTGGTCAGCCGGGACACCGGCTCTCCGAAGATGCGCCAGGACGTACGTGTGGACGCCACTCCCTGTGGGCACGCCGATCCGCTTGCCCTTCAGGTCGGCGATCGTGTTGACGTCCAGGCCGGGCCGCACGAAGATGCCGTTGTAGCCGTCGTAATCGGTGTTGGTCGGCTCGCTGACGATCATCGACCACATCTTGAACTCGGCGCCCTGGACGATGGCCGGCGCGGTCGAGGACCAGGTGCCGACCGAGAGCTGGACCTCGCCGGCCTGGAGCGCTTTCACCGGCTCGACGGCCGTCTGGAAGATCTTCAGTTTCATGTCGATGCCGTGCTTCAGGTCGATCCCTTTCTCCAGACCAACGTAGAAGGGACCGTAGTTCAGGTTCGTGATGATCGCCATCCGCACTTCGACCGGCGGCTTGCCGCTCGCGGCGGCGCCGCCCGATGGCGCGGCGGCCGCGGCCGGGGAGGCCGCCGGGGCCGCCGAGGCGGGCGATGGGGCCGGCGCAGTGCCGGCGGCCGCTGACGCGGCGGGGGCCGCTGGAGCAGCCGGCGCGGCCGGCTTGGCGGGCGCCGTGGTGGGCGCCTCGGCCGACTTCGGAGCCGGCGCTTGGCCGCCGCTGCACGCGGAGAGGAGCAGTCCGACGCAGAGCGACAGGGAGAACCAGACGGCAAGTCTATGACGTGGCATGAGACACCCTCGCAGCAGTCGGTAATGGCGCCATCGTAGCATGGCCCCGAGCAAGCACACCCCAGGTTCGAGCGACGGGAGCGAGTTCGACCGTCTCATGCCGCAACGACTGGACCGGTCCGTCGACCACGCCGCCACGTTGCTCGGGCGCACCCGGCGATGGGGGCCGGCGGCTGGCTCCGGCGGCAAGGTAGTACCATTGGAGGAGAACTGGAGCGATTCGACGCCAGATGACGCAGACCCGGGCCGCGCCGCTGCTGACCTTCCCGCGGGTTCCGCGGTCTCCGACGAGGGAACAGGCCTACCGGCTAATCCGCGCGGAGGGCACGGAGTTGGTTGCCCTGATGCTGGCGGCCTCCGAGCTGCGCGACCAGCGCACGGGCCGGCTGGTGACCTACTCGCGGAAGGTCTTCATCCCCCTGACGAACCTCTGCCGCGACAAGTGCGGCTACTGCACCTTCGCCAAGCCGCCCGGCAGCCCGGATGCGAAGACGATGACACCCGCGGAGGTGCTGGCGGTGGCGCGGGCCGGCCAACAGCAGGGCTGCAAGGAGGCGCTGTTCAGCCTGGGCGAGAAGCCGGAGGAGCTGCACGAGCTGGCCCGGCTGCACCTGCGCCAGCTTGGCTACCCCAGTATGACCGCCTACCTGGCAGCGATGTGCCGGCTGGTGTTCGAGGAGACCGGGCTGCTGCCGCACGTCAACTGCGGCGTGCTGGACCGGGACGAACTGCTCCAGCTCCGCGAGGTCTGTGCCTCGATGGGGATCATGCTGGAGAACGTGAGCGAGCGACTCATGGAGCCGGGCCAGGCGCACTATGGCTGTGTCGGCAAACAGCCGGAGCTGCGCCTGCGGACGATGGAGGCGGCCGGCGAGCTGGGCATCGCCTTCACGACCGGCATCCTGATCGGCATTGGCGAGACACTCGAGGAGCGGGTCGATTCCCTGTTCGCCCTGCGCGACCTGCACGCGCGGAGCGGCAACGTGCAGGAAGTCATCATTCAGAACTTCCGGGTCAAGCCGGACATCCGGATGCGGAGCTGGGGCGAGCCGAGCGTGCTCGAGATGCTGCGCACCATCGCCCTGGCGCGGCTGATCCTGGGCGCCGAGCAGAACATCCAGGCGCCGCCCAATCTCACGCCGGACGCCTATCAGATGTACCTGCTGGCGGGCATCAACGACTGGGGCGGCATCTCACCCGTCACGCTGGACCACATCAACCCGGAGCGAGCCTGGCCGCTGGTGGCGGAGCTGCGGCAGGCCACGACCGAGGCAGGCTTCGAGCTGCGCGAGCGGCTCTGCCTGTACCCCGAGTACCTCGCGCAGCCGGCATTCGTCCGCGCGTCGATGCGGCAGCGCATGGAGGCCCTGGCCGATCACCGGGGCGTCGTAGCCGAGGAGGAGACGCGGTGGTAGCGCAGCTACTGGATCATCTGAGTCCCGACGTGGCGCGGGTGCTGGATCGCGCCCTGGACGAGCAGGAGCTGACGGTCGAAGAGGGAGTCCAACTGTTCGGCGTCCACGGGACCGAGCTGCTGGCACTCTGCCTGGCGGCGGACGAGCTGCGCCGGCGGGCGGTTGGCGACGTGGTGACGTACGTCGTCAACCGGAACATCAACTTCACCAATGTCTGCATCAAGCGTTGCGGCTTCTGCGCCTTCAGCCGGGGGCACCGCGAGGAGCAGGGCTACTTCCTGCCGATCGAGGAGCTGGTGCGGCGGGCGAGAGAGGCGTCGGACCTCGGCGCGACGGAGGTCTGCATCCAGGCCGGCCTGCCGCCCCGGATGGACGGCAATCTCTACCTGGAGATCTGCCGGGCGGTGAAGGCCGAGCTGCCGGAGATACATATCCACGGCTTCTCGCCGGAGGAGGTGCTGTACGGCGCGGTGCGCTCCCAGTGCTCGATCGAGGAGTACCTCGAGCGGTTGAAGGAGGCTGGCGTCGGCTCGCTGCCGGGCACCTCGGCCGAGATCCTGGACCAGGAGCTGCGCGACCGGATCGCGCCGGGACGGATCAAGGTGTTGGACTGGAAGCGCGTGATCATGGGCGCGCACCGGATCGGCATTCCGACGACGTCGACCATCATGTACGGGCACGTCGAGACGCCGCGTCAGCGCGCGGAGCACATCGCTCTGATCCGCGAGATCCAGAAGGAGACCGGCGGGATCACCGAGTTCGTGCCCCTGAGCCTGATCCACGACGAGGCGCCGATGTACCGCAAGGGCACCGTGCCCGGCGTGCGGCCGGGCGCGACGGGCGAAGAGGTGGTCAAGATGCACGCCGTCGCTCGGCTGATGCTCTATCCGCACATCAAGAACATCCAGGTCTCGTGGGTCAAGGAAGGCCTCAAGCTGTCGCAGCTCTGCCTGAGCGCCGGGGCGAACGACCTGGGCGGCACGCTGATCAACGAGAGCATCTCCACGGCGGCGGGGGCCACCCAGGGACAGCTCGTGCCGCCGCGCGAGCTACGCCGCTGGGTCTGGGACGCCGGCCGCGTGCCCGCCGAGCGCACGACGACCTACGGCATTCGACGCGTCTTCGACGACCCCGCGGACGATCCGTTCGAGGCGCTCGACGAGGCGGCCGAGCACCCGGAGCGGTTCGGCTCGTACTTCGAACTGATCCAGATGGACCGGTTCCGCTTCCAGGACACGTATCCCCGGCGAGCTGCCGAGCAGCTTGTGCCGAGCGGACGGCCGTCCACGAACGGAGAGGGCTAGCGGGCAGCCAGTCTCGGATCTCCGCTCAGGCGCTGGCTCGGAGCCGCGCAAGCAGCTCCGAGCCAGCGCCCAGCCAGACAGTGGCGCCACCCGCTTCCACGCGGGCGAGGGCCAGCGCCGCCGGGTAGACACCCCGATTGAGCGCGATGAGCTCGCGCGCAGCCTGAAGCGCCTCCGCCTCGGAAGAGAAGGATTCAACCAGGTTCTGAGATTCGAGATCCCATAGCTCGTACATCACGGCATTTTCCCGAGCGCCCCGGTCTCCCAGGGTTACACAATGCCAGTGTATCTCACAGCCCGGCCAACCGGCATCACGTCAGACGGACAACACTTCGACTACAAGGTCGAACAGAGCGTCCGGATCGCCCCAGATCGTGCAGTGCCGTTTGCACCGGTATTCATTTCGACGCGAACCGCTGACTCCTCTGGAAGCAGAATGACCGCGATATAAGGCCCCAGCATGGGCGATCTATCCGCATGAGCCCTCGCCTGCTGCTCGGTGGCGTAGACAGAGAGGCCCGCCCACAGCTCGAGTGTACGCGGATCCTTGCTCCTCGGCCGGCGCCCCAGCGCGAGATGCGAGCAGAAGTCTTCGCGACGCGGAGGGAAGGTTCGGACGAGTCGGTAGAAGGTGCGGAACACGAAGCAGGCTCCAAGGACGGTCGTGCTTGATTGGCCCCATGTCCTGGCAGCGGATAGTGTCTCATACATGACCCCCGGGCCGCTCGGCGGGCGGGCGGTAGATGACGTACACTCGGTGCA
>JADZDV010000299.1 GCA_020850915.1 Chloroflexota bacterium
GGCCTGGTCCGCGCAAGGGACCACGGCGGCTTGCTACGATCCTGGCCATCCGCGTCAGGGGTACGCTGGTCTCCAGCTTGCCGAGGCCGGCAGTAGAAACGACGCCATCCATACCCGGAGAGGAGGCCGCCATGCCGCTGCGCAGCGCTGCCGAATACTTCTCGAGCCTTCGCGACGACCGCGCGGTCTTCTTCCGCGGCCGTCGCGTGCCTGACGTCACGATTCACCCGATCATCGGCGCCGCCGTCAACCACGCTGCCATCGACTACGAGATGGCCGAGGACCCCCGTCACCGAGGCCTCGCTGTCGTCGAAGAGAACGGCCAGACGTTCAGCCGCTACTACAAGCTGCCGACCAGTGCCGACGACCTCCTGCAGCGCAGCGCCCTCATCGAGGCAGCCACCCGCGAGGGCCGGACGCTGGTCGTGCTGATCAAAGAGATCGGCACGGATGCGCTCTACGCGCTCCACATCCTGGCCCACCACCTGGGTGGCGAGTACCCCGAGCGCGTCCGTCGATTCTATGAGCACTGTCGAGACGGCGACCTCGCCCTGGCGGTGGCGCAAACGGATCCGAAGGGCGATCGCTCGCTCGGTCCCTCCGCCCAGGCTCACCCCGATTACTACTTGCGAGTAGTCGATCGCCGGCCGGACGGGATCGTCGTGCGCGGCGCCAAGGTGCACACCTCCGTGGCGCCAAACGCGAACGAGGTGATCGTTCTGCCGACGCGCGCGATGGGCGAGTCGGATGGCGACTACGCGGTCTCCTTTGCCATCCCGGTCGACACCCCCGGTCTCAAACTCATCTGCAGCCCCTACGGCAGTCGGAAGGGCAACAGCTTCGAGAACCCGCTCTCTGCTGAACATAAGATGATGGAAACACTGACCGTTTTCGACGACGTGTTCGTCCCGAGCGAACGCGTCTTCCTGGACGGCCAGACCGGGTTTGCCGGCCCGCTCGCCCTCGGCTTCGTAGAGTTCCACCGCTTCACGGCCATCTCCTACAAGCTGCCGCTGGTGGACCTCCTGGTCGGCAGCGCCTTTCTCATGGCTGAGTACAACGGCATCGAGAGAGCGGGCCACGTGCGGGACAAGCTGACGCAGCTCGTGGCGTACGCGGAGACGCTGCGCGCCCTGACCCACGCCGCGGCGCGCGCTTGCAAGGTCGTTGCGCCGGGCATCGCCGTGCCGGACGTCCTGATCGTGAACATGGCGAAGTACCACTTCGCCCACCACTACCATGAGGCGCTCGCTCTGGTGCAGGATCTCTCCGGCGGTCTGACGGTGACCGGACCCGCCGTAGAGGATCTGGAAGACCCTGAGCTGGGCGGTTACGTCCGCCGCTACCTTGGCGGCCGGGCGGGTGTCCCCGCGGAGGATCGTCTGCGAGCGATGAACATGGTCTCTGACCTGACCGCCTCTGATTTCGGCGGCTACCACGCCGTTCTGGCGATCCACGCCGAGGGCAGCATCGAAGCAGAGAAGCTGGCCACCCTGCGCTCCTACGACGCCGCCAGAGCCAGAGCGTACGCCCGTGAGATGGCTGGCATCGAAACCTCCCGCGCCGCGGCAGAGGCGTCGGCGCATTCCTGAAGGCAGGAGGCTGGACCATGGAAGAGACCAGCGCGGCAGGCAGCAGCGCTCAGGAAGAGGGATTTGAGCTCGATGCCGTCTCTCGCGCCGAGCTGAGCCCGCTGCTGTTCCTGGAGCGTAACGCCTACGTATTCGCGGACCGGCTGGCCGTCGTGGACGGCGAGCGACGCTTCACCTACGCGGACCTGCGAGAGCGGGTCCATCGCCAGGCGACCGCCCTGCGCCAGCTCGGTGTGTGTCCGGGCGACCGGGTCGCCGTGCTGGCGCCCAACGTCTCTGCTCTGCTCGAGTCGCACTTTGGCGTGCCGCTCTCCGGCGCCGCGCTCGTGGCGATCAACACGCGGCTCACCTCGCGCGAGGTGGGCTACATCCTGAACCATTCCAAGGCGAGAGTCCTGATCGTCGACGTTGAGCTGTTGGCTACGGCCGCGCCAGCGCTCGCCTCAGCTCCCGGGTTGGAAGCGGTCGTCCTGGTGGATGACGGCTCCGGTCGTCTCGCAGACGGCCCCGCGGCGCTGCTGGCCGGCCTTGGAACGAGCGCGACGGCGCTCGAGTACGAGGCATTCCTGGCGAGCGGGGAGCCCGATTTCGGGCCGGCCTCGCCGCGGGACGAGCGCGAGCTGATCGCCATCGACTACACCAGCGGCACGACTGGCCAGCCGAAGGGCGTCATGTACACTCATCGCGGCGCCTATCTGAACGCCCTGAGCGTCGCGCTCGAGTTCCGACTCTCCGCGGACAGCGTCTATCTCTGGACCTTGCCGATGTTCCACTGCAACGGCTGGTGCTTCCCCTGGGGAGTGACCGCCGTCGGCGCGGTCCACATCTGCCTGCGCCGGATCGACCCGGCCCTGGTCTGGCGCACAATCCAGCAGGAGCGCGTGACTCATCTCTGCGGCGCGCCGACCGTCCTGATCATGCTCGCGAACGATCCGAGCGCGGCTGGGGCGCGGCTGGACCATCCCGTCCAGATCGCCACCGGCGGCGCGCCGCCTTCGCCGACGACGCTGGCGCAGATGCACGCGCTGGGCGTGCGGGTGACCCATCTCTATGGACTCACCGAGTCGTACGGGCCGAGCACCGTCTGCGAGTGGCGAGCAGAATGGGACGATCTGCCGCTCGACGAGCAGGCTCGGATCAAAGCGCGGCAGGGCGTGGCGAACATCGCCTCCTGCCAGGTGCGGGTGGTGGACCCTTCGGCAAGCTCAGGGCAGGCTCCGCGGGACGTGCCGAGAGACGGCCAGACCGTTGGCGAGATCGTCCTGAGGGGCAACACGGTCATGCGCGGTTACCTGGACGATGAGCCGGCGACCCGGGCGGCGTTCCGCGGCGGCTGGTTCCACAGCGGCGACCTGGGCGTGGTCCACCCGGATGGCTACATCGAGGTGCGCGATCGCCTGAAGGACGTCATCATCTCCGGCGGCGAGAACATCTCGACGATCGAAGTGGAGCAAGCCGTTGCGCGCCACCCGGCTGTGCTGGAAGTGGCTGTCGTCGCGGTCCCGGACGAGCGCTGGGGTGAGGTCCCAAAGGCGTTCGTCACGCTCAAAGCCGGTCAGACGACGACGGCTGAGGAGATCATCGAATCGACCAGAGGGCACCTGGCCCGCTTCAAGTGCCCGAAGCACGTCGAGTTCGGCGAGCTTCCCAAGACCAGCACCGGCAAGATCCAGAAGTTCGTCCTGCGCGAGCGCGAATGGGCCGGCCGCGAGCGCCGGGTGAACTGAACCGTGTGGGGAGCAGCATGGAAATCTCTGGCCGCGCTCAGCCTCAGCCGGGGAGCCCGACGCGAGCGCCCGGCCCGGACGCCACTCAGCGCCTCGGCCACGCCGACCACTGGACACCGATGAACTTTTGCTTCGTCCTGTACTCGAAAGACGTCGAGGACGAGGTGATCCAGCGGCTCGAAGACCTCCACGTCCCCGGTTACACGGAGTTTCCCAAGATGATCGGCCGCGGCCGGCGGCGGCACTTTGACAACCAGATCTGGCCCGGGAGCGTTGGGGCGGTGGTCAGTATCGTCTCGATGGAGCAGGTCGATCGGGTCGTCAACGGTCTCCACGCCCTGGACGAGGAGCTCGAGGAGCGCACCAACGGTCTCCACCGGCTGCATCTGTTCGTCCTGCCCTGCCAGCAGGTGATGTAGCCGCGCGTCAGCCTCGAGAGCGAAGCTGGTCCTCGTAGGTCCGCTGGACGTTGTGCGTGTGCGTGCCGCGCAGGTTTGGCAGGCGAACGGCGAGCGAGCCCGGCGGCGGCGCCCACGGTTCCTTGAACTCAACGCTCGCCAGCGTCTCCTCCAGGCTTTTCCCCGCCCGGAGCGCGGCGCGCACCTCATGGATCAGGTCGGTCAGATAGCCGATGTTGCGGCTGAACACCGCCGCGCTCGTCAGCGGGCCATGACCGGGAATGACCGTCTCGACTTCCAGCCGATCGAGCA
>JADZDV010000300.1 GCA_020850915.1 Chloroflexota bacterium
TCCTTCACGCGCTGCGAGCCCAGATCCGGGCCGGCGTGCCGGTCGTTGTGCTGGAGCCGAGCTGCGCCGCCGTGTTCCGCGACGAGCTGACCAACCTGTTCCGGCACGACCAGGACGCCGCCCGCCTCCAGGGGCAGACGTACCTGCTGAGCGAGTTCCTCGAAGCCCACGCGCCGACGTTCCGACCGCCACTGCTCGAGCGTCGCGCCCTGGTCCAGCCGCACTGCCATCACCGCTCGATCATGAGGTTGGACGCAGAGGAGCAGGTGATGTCGAAGCTCGGCCTCGATTTCGAGATACCTGACGCTGGCTGCTGCGGCATGGCCGGCGCCTTTGGTTTCGAGCGTGGCGAACGCTACGAGGTGTCGATCAAGTGTGGGGAGCGCGTGCTCCTGCCGGCGGTCCGGGCGGCCAGTCCGGACACCTTGATCGTGGCGGACGGCTTTAGCTGCCGCGAGCAGATCGTCCAGACGACCGGCCGTCGTGCCCTGCACCTGGCAGAAGTCCTCCAGCTTGCCCTCCACCGTACATAGTCGAACGTTGCGGGACGCGGTGCAGGCGGCACCTGGCGGACGTCATCCGGACGGCTCGGCACAGTGGGCGAGGCGTGGAGCAGGCGGGGGGGACGCGGGTGTCGCTCGAGCTTCGAACACGTCGAGCGATTGACTTGTGAGGGCAGCACGTACGGCGCTGTAGGGCGTCGACACGCAGGGGCAGACACGAGGTCCGGAACGTGAGGTCGGAGCTGCTGAACGACCTGGGGCGAGAAGACGTGGGCGCTGATCAGCGTGTGAGGCGCCCTGCGCTCGGATGCGAGGCCGATGGCCGCGGGAGGTTGAATGCAGCCAGCAGGCAGAGCGCGGCGATCGGCGCCAGCAGCGCGCGGACCTGCCACAGGGTCTGGCCGACCCCGCCGCACAGCGCGCCGATGGCGTATGCCACCCAGATGCCCGCGAGCAGCCGCACTCGACGCGAGCGCGGCGTGCCTGGCCCGCCTGCTCTCACGAGGGTGCGTTTGCGCCTGATTAACCCCACGACGGCAGTCTCCGCCAGGGCGGTCAGCACACCGGTGACGTACGTTGTCCTGATCGGTTGATCGTCGACCCGCCGGAGAGCAGCACTCTGAATGCCCATTGCGAGAGACGGCAGCGCAGTCAGGAGTGTGAGGATGGTCGGTGACGCGGGCGCCAGTCCCCTTGATGGGAGCAGTATCGATCCGAGGGCGGCGAAGAGCCCGAGGAGGAGCGCTTCGACACCGAGCGCGAACGCCTGAGGCGAGCGCAGGCCGTGCGTATCGGCCGTCTCGATGCTCAGCACGCCAGCGACGACGCCGATCAGGAACAGGGGGATTGGAAAAGCGCGTCTCATCGCGGATGTCAGGTCGCCCTGCGCCAGGTCGGTCGCCATAATGACCGTGTTGCCGGTCATGTTGGCGACGAAGATGTGCCGGAGGGAGACGTAACAGACCGCGTCCACGAACCCGCCCACCCATCCCAGGAGCACCGCAGCCCCTTCGGCCCACGTCCAGATACGAGCTGGGACTCGCTGGGTTGCCTGCATCGCGGCTCCTTCCTCGGACCCCATCCGCGGAGCGTCTGGACGCACAGAGCGCGCCATGTCCGGCGGCGCGAGAGTTTCGCTCGATCCTCAGAGCCAGCCGGCGAGTGGCATGTGGCCTGTTTCGTCTACAGATGGATGCCCCGAGGCGCCCACCGGCGAGAGGGCCGCCGGGGCGAGCGGCGGATGCCCCGTTTCGTCTATAGATGGGGCAACGGATGGGGCAGCATAGGCGGGGAGGCGCGAGGATGGCCGAGAGCGCGGTGCGGATCTACGAGCGGGTGCTCGAGCTGGGAGCGTTTGGCGCGGATGGAGCGGGGCCGGGCAGGTACTGGCGCGCTCCCTTCACAGCGGCGGAGACGTCGGCCGTCGAGCGTGTCTCGGAGTGGATGCGCGAGGGCGGCCTGACCCCGCGGCGCGACGCGATTGGCAACCTGTTCGGACGGGTGGAGGGGAAGAACTCGGGCGAGAAGACAGTCGCCGCCGGCTCGCACCTCGACTCGGTGCGCGACGGCGGTCGCTTCGACGGACCGCTCGGAGTGGTCGCGGCGCTGGAGGCCGTGGGCCAGCTCCTGGCCGAGCGCGGCCAGCCGCTCCGCCCGGTCGAGGTCGTCTCCTTCACCGGCGAGGAAGGCAGCCGCTTTCCGCTCGGCCTGCTCGGCAGCCGCGTCGCGGCCGGCCTGGCCGCGCCTGAGACCGTCCGCGGCCTTGTGGACCAGGACGGCACGCCGCTCGAAGCCGCCGCGCGGGACGTTGGTCTGGATCCAGACGACCTGGCGAGCGTCCGCCGAGACGACCTGGCCTGCTTCCTGGAGTACCACATCGAGCAGGGCCCGATCCTCGAGCGGGCCGGGCTACAGCTCGGCGTGGTGGAGACGATCGTCGGCCTGTACCACTTCCACGCCACGGTCTACGGCCAGGCCGACCACGCCGGCACGACGCCGCTGCACATGCGCCAGGACGCGCTGCTCGTCGCGGCGGAGATCGTCCTGGCGCTGCCAGAGCTGGTGCGTCCGAGCGGTGGCGTGGTGACGGTCGGCCAGGTAGAAGTCCTGCCCGGCTCGGCCAACGTGGTGCCCGGCGAAGTCAGCTTCTCGATCGACCTGCGCCACGCCGATGGTCAGGTGCTCAGCGGACTGGTAGAGGCGATCGAAGCGGAGGCCAGGCGGCTGGCGGCGGCGCGCGGCCTGCGCCTGGCGTGGCAGGTCACCGATGCGACTAGCCCTGTGCCGACGGACGCGGCCCTCCGCGCGCGCGTTCAGCGCAACGCCGACCGCCTCGGCTTCACCTCGCGCCCGATGGTCAGCGGCGCCGGCCACGACGCCATGGCGATCGCCTCGGTCTGCCCGGTCGCGATGATCTTCTCTCCCTGCCTCGCCGGCCGCAGCCACCGCCCGGACGAGCACGCCACCCCGGAGATGATCGCACCCGGCTTCGAGGTGCTGAAGGCTACGTTGGGGGAGCTGGCGTGGGGCTAGTCTGATAGCCTGCGTCCGATCCGATCGAGGATTTGTTGCGCGAGCAGTTCGGTGGCCCTGGCGCTTGGATGAGGATCGCTCGAGCTAGCCATACCTTCAATAGGCGTGAGCTTATCGATGTGCGCTGAGAGAACGAAGTGGTCCACGCCCAGCGCATCAAGAGCCGTGCCAACGGACTGTTCGTACCGTATTCCAGCGGGCTCGTCATAGCGAAAAGTCTGGTCGCGGTAGATTGCCACGGAAAGTTCGGCATGGATGCGCTCGCAGAGCTCGCGTATCTTTGCGATTGCCTGCATAGAGTATTGCAGATCAGTCTGATCGACCGTTTCCCACCAGAAGCCCTGTGTCGCTTTGTTACCAGCTAAAGACTGGACACGACCTATTAATCCTCTCATGAAGAACGACGTGTACCACGACCGGTAGGCTACTTGGGATAAACGTGAGAGCCAGGAGTCGGAAAGGTTTGTAAAGCGACCACGAGCGATTCCGAGTTGATCGTTGTCCGAGCTGACGTCGTTTGGTACATAGACCAGCAGCACGAAGCTTGGAGCGAGCTGGTCAGCAAATTCCGAGAGGGCCCCCAGCTCATTCCAGGACGTGTACCCGGGAACGCCGATGTTCGTCACGCGGATGTCTGGCCCTGCCTGCAGGAAGCGGCGCTGCAGCACTGAGGCCAGGGTCTGATCGTCAGTTAGCCCCTGACCGAACACCACGGAATCGCCCAGGAGCAGCAGCGAGCCACGCGGTCCCGAGGTCGCGTCGCTGCCGACGACGGTTCGTAGGCCGCGGCCGTCTGTAGTCACGGTCTTCCCGACGTAATATCCTCGGTAGTTTTCTTGGAGACCGTAGACCGTCGTTGTATCCTCGAGTTTCACGAACATGGCTGCGTTCAGCAGCGCGGGTTGATAACCGATCAGTCGGAGCGTGAGCTCGACGGTCACCGCGCTAACGAGAAACAACAGCCCGTAACGACGCGCGCGGATCATGCTTGTGCGGATGGTCGCGCGGTTCCAACCCGGCTTGACCGCGCTCAATTGACGTAGCTGCACGTCGGCGACACTCCTACGTTAGAGGGCAGGTCGGCCGAGACTGAACCGCGGTCGCCGACTCGCGAGATCGCGGTTAGTTTCTGGCCAGGACACACGCGCCACTCCAGTCGATCGCCGGTCGTACCAGCAGACGGCTACACCAAGGCGCCCGAGTGGACACCTGAACCGATCCGCGCCCAGGCCTGCGAGGGGTATCCTAACAGATGAATGAACGCGAGACCAGACGAAGCGCAGGTTAGCCCAGCGTTTCGAAAGATTGGGGACGCGGGCGTCAGCGCAGCAACGTGGGCTGATTACAGCCTGCTTGCCGCGCTTCAGCGGCGAAACGTCGCAAGCGCTTCGGTCGTGAGTCGCGGAAGACCAGACCGCGCGGAGTTAGGGTCGAATGTGAATAGGTGCCGAATCCCGAGCCGCTCCATGACGACAAAGCTAGCGCCTCCTCAGAGTGCCGATCACGCCGGTCCAGAATCGCCAGATAAGCAGATGAATCGACAAAGACCCGTCGCGAACGAGACGAGTCGTGGAGCATCAGTTGGACGCTTCTCCGCCGAACGCCTCTCGGAAGTGGGCATACTTGTCTTCGGAGATACCCCCGGGAATGCCGCTATCCGCGGCTCCTGCCAACTGGAAGAAAGGATCCTGCCGGTCGATCAAGCCGTTTTTCCGGGGGCGTCGAGCGGATCTCCTGGTGGCTGGACGAAGCGAGATCACCACTTCCTGGTCATCCCAGGAGAGCTCTCTGGTCTCACGCGTGTCCTGAACTTCGCGAGCGAGGCGACGAAGCTCGAGGACCAGGTCCGCATCTGCTGGCTGTTGTTCCAGAGCCATAGTCATTGACCTCTCCTGCTCGATCATCTTACAGCGAACCGACTGGCTGTCGGCTGCGATGGATGAACGATGGCGGCGACCGTGACTTGCTGGCGTTTGCTAGATTTGAGGCCGCTTGAAAACCAGCCTGGCTATACTGCCCGCGTGGAACTTGCTCCTCCTGCCAGCAGCAGTTACCGCCCGCTGCGATACTTCGAAGACTTCACCCCCGGCCTGACGATCGAGCTGGGAAGTATCTCTGTCTCGGCTGAGGAGATCGTCGCCTTCGCCCGGCAGTTCGATCCGCAGCCGTTTCACGTCGACGAGGCGGCCGCGCGGGGGACGATCTATGGCGGGCTGATCGCCAGCGGCCTGCACACGCTGGGGCTGTTTCTGCGGTTGCTCGTGTCAGGCGTGCTGAACAACGCCGTCAGTCTCGGCTCACCGGGCATGGAACAGGTCCGCTGGCCCCAACCCGTACGACCGGGCGATACGTTGACCGGTCGGTGGACCGTCCTGGAAGCGCGGGTTTCGCGCTGCAAGCCCGATCGGGGCATCCTGCGTGGCCGCGGCGAGCTGCGTAATCAGCACGGCGAGACCGTGCTGGAGGTGGAGGCGGTCAACTTCATGGGTCGGAGACCGCCTCATGGAGGAGGCGCCGAAGGCGGCTAGGGGCTGTTGCTGTCCGCGCGGTCGGGCAGGCGCAGTCGCTCCATCGCCGCGCGGTGCGCCGCTGGTATCGGGGCCGAACGCTGGGTTGCGCGCTCGACGTAGACGTGGACGAAGCGGCCGTACGCCGCGGGGGTTGATTCGCCCGCTCTGAAGATCCCGATCGCGTAGGTCACGCTCGTCGTGCCGATCCGGTCCACCCGCACGCCCACGTCCACGGTCTCGGGGAAGACGAGCGACTGCTTGAAAACGCAGCTCGTCTCGACGACCAGGCCGACCACCTGGTCGCGGCGCGGCTCGAGCCCGGCTTCGTCCTGGAGGAAGCGGTTCACGGCGGTGTCGAAATAGCTGTAGTACTCGACGTTGTTGATGTGGCCGTAGACGTCCATGTCCATCCAGCGCGTGCCGATGGAATAGAACCAGACGAATCGCTCGCGCGTGGGCGGCTCGAGCTGAGACGCGCTCGCCACAGTTGACTCCCTCACCCGGACGTGTCACCTCGCCGGGTGTCCGCGCAGAGCATAGCCAACCCCGCCGCGATGTGTCGGGCGGCCATAGCGCATTCGCTTCCCGGCGAGTAGGATTGGCCTCGAATCTCTCGCCGCGCTGGAGGGCGCGGCCTGGAGGGTAGCCGGGATGAAGATCGCCGTCATTGGCGCGGGCAACGTCGGGAAGGCGCTCGGCA
>JADZDV010000301.1 GCA_020850915.1 Chloroflexota bacterium
AGCGGCATCGCCTGCGAGGTGTAGAACGGCCGGATCCTCAGTTCGGCGTCCAGCAACGGATCGCGGAGCTTCGCTCGCTCGACTGCCTCACGAAGCTCCGCGATGGCCTCTGCTTCCGCCTCTTCCGGCGTGAAGCGGCGGTCGCCCTCGACGACGTACTCTCCCGGCACCATGTTGTGCTTAAAGCCGCCGTGCGCCATCGTCACATTCAGCAGCGAGCGTAGCGTCTGGCCTCCCCCCGCTCGCACGACGTCCGGGTGGTTGGGGATGACGCTACACCGGGTCTGCACCCGCTCCTTGAGCGCCAGCAGCTCCTGGAGCAAGGCCAGGCTGTGCTCGATCGGGTTCGTGCCCAGTTGCGAGCGGCCCGAGTGGACTGACGTGCCGCGGATCGCGACCGTCCAGGTGAACGCGCCGGCATTGGCGATGCCAACGCTGCCGGCCATCGAGTCGCAGCAGTGGAACCACTGGCAGTCGGCAAACTCTCCCTGGTCCGCCAGGTACATCAGGCCGGTGTACGGCCCGACCTCCTCGTCGGTCGTCAGCGCGATCACCGGGCTGACGGCCGGCTCGATCCCGAGATTGTGGAGGGTCCGGAACGCCTGGACGATCGCCACCACGCCGGCCTTGGAATCCACAGCGCCACGGCCCCAGATCCGCCCGTCCTGGAGGACCCCCTCCAGCGGCGGATGCCTCCACTGCCCGAGGTTGCCCAGAGGCACTGTGTCGAGGTGGGTGTACCAGAGCATGGCCGGCTTCCCGGGTAGTCGCTGCCGCGCCAGCAGATTGGCGCGCGGCCCGACGAGCTCCGGGTAATGCACGCGCGAGCGCTGCTCGAACACTGCCGGCGGAATGTCCACCCGCCGCGCCTCGAACCCGATGCTCGCCAGCTCCGCTAGCAGCAGCTCCACCAGCTCCGCGTAGTGCTCGCCCGGCGGCGTCTGCGAGGGAATGCGCACCAGAGCGCGCAGCCGCTCGATCGACTCATCCCGTTGCTCGGCCACCGCCTGCGCGATGCGCTCCCGCGTGGACGCCATGACAACCGCTCCTTCTCACCAGGTTGGCTCCGGATTTCGGGCCGGCCTCGCACCGCTCAGCGGCTCATCATATGCTTTCCCGCCTTCGCCGCGATGCCGACCAGGGCCGCCCTGGTGACCGGGTGGTCAGCGTGCTGCCGACGCCGCCATTGGCCTCGTTCCCCTTCCCGGCGCGGTCTGGCGCCGCGTCGTCCCCATACCGACAGGAACCGGGGCGCGCAATGACCTTCAGAGACGTCCGGGCAGCGGGCCGCCTGTCCAACTCCCGCCCGTCGCCGAGCGCCATTCGCCTCGCCGCCGTCCAACCGGGGCGTTACACTGCCACCGGTGGGGCTGAGCGATGAAGACACTCCAGATCCATGACGGCGGATGCGCCCCCGGCTACATGGCGGTGGCGGTCGGGCTGACCGAAGAGGCGGCAGCCCGCGGGCACGAGATGTACGTTGCCGCCGAGGGCTTTCGCAGCCTGACCGGGGACGGCCATGCGGAGACGCCGTTCCCGCGGCTCGTCATGCGCCCGGAGGCCCTGGCTGGCGGCGAGCCGGCCGTCTCGCTCTACCGGCGGATCGGGGACGCCGGCTCCGAGTTTCGCAGCGAGCGCTTCCCGGCCTTCCGCCAGCCGGAGAAGGCGGTCGTCGCCGCGGCGGCAATCCGCCAGGCGGGCTTTCAGCGGGTCATCGGCGTGGGCGGCGACGGCACCTTCCTCGGCATCCGCGCCCTGGCGCGCCAGCTCGGGCCAGACATCCAGGTCGGCTTCGTCAACGTCTCAGCCGACAGCGACCTGCGGGACGACGTGAGCGTCGGCTTTCTGACCTGCGCCGAAGAGGGCGCCCGCGTGGCGCAGGGCCTCTTTGACGACGGCTACACCCACAACCGCATCTATATCCTGGAGATGATGGGCAATCGCTCCGGCAGCCACGTGCTCCACGCCGGCGCCTCGGCGCGGGCCCACTTCATCATCCTGCCCCAGTTCCGCTTCGAGCCGGCCATCTGGCAGGAGCTGGCCGCCGCGCTGGCGCACTTCCGCCACGGGTTGATCACCGTGGCGGAGGGCTTCGCGCGGGAGGAGCGCGCGGCGCTTACCCCGCGGCCCAACGCCGCGGAGTACGTCAAGCGGCAGCTCGAAGCGGCGGGCCTCCAGGACAACCCGGACCGGCGAGTGATCGCCGAGCCGTTCAGCCGCTACATCCGCGGCATCGCCCCGAGCTACCTGGAGCGGGAGATCGCCTACCTCAAGAGCCACGTCCTCTTCGCCGCCCTGGACGCCGGGCGCGACCGCGTGATGGCCTACGTTACCGGCCTGCGCGACGCTGGCGTGCGCGACTTCGAGGCGGTCGAAGTCTACGACGCGGTCCCCTCCCTCCTCCTGGAGATCCTCGACCGCCTCGGCATCCGCTCCTTCCGCCGCTACCTGGCCTCCCAGTTTGCGACCTCCCTGGCGGCCGGCGGCCTGACAACCGACCAGAGTGAGAACTGAGGTTGCGTCCGCTGGGGTGCGAACAACCCGGCCGGGGCGCCGGGCTTTTCCCGCGCCTGCCCTCTCCACTACGATCCCAGCGCCAGGTCGCGACGCGTACGCGGCCGCGACGAAGCGCGGCATCGGATGGCAGAGAACCTCAACGGCTACACCTGCGTGCGATTCGGCGACGCGCCGTTCCGCAAGCGCGACGAAGACGCCTGGCCGCCGCTCACCAGACGGCTCTACCTCGATCAGGAGCGCAACCTCTCGATCAGCATCGTCTGGTACGGCCGCGGCGCCACGGAGCCCCGCCACGTCCATAACGGCACCCACGCCACCTGGCTGCTGATCGGCTCGGCCTTGATGGACGGCCAGACCGCCGGCCCCTGCGACGTCGTCTACGGGCCCGGACGCGTGCCGCACGGCCCGCTGCTGTACGAAAACGGCTGCATGCTGTTCAGCGTGAACCACGGCGGCTCCTTCCACACCGCCGTGGATGGCGAGTACGCCGGGGCCCCGTCTGACGGGCTGCCCGCCCAGCTGGTCCACGAGCGCGACCACGAGTGGCAGGCCACCGTTAGCCAGGGCGGCCAGTGGTCCAGCAAGACCAAGACCCTGCTGTACGACCCAGCCCGCCAGTACACCGCCAAGATGATCCTCTGGCCGGCCGGCTCCACGGCGCCCCGCCACGTCCACCCCGGCTTCCACGCCAACCTGATCTTCAGCGGCAGCGCCACGGTGGGCGGCCAGACGTTCGGCCCGTGGGACCTGATCTACGGCCCCGGCGACACCCCCCACGGCCCGATCGAGTTCTCCGAGGACTGCATCATGGTCGTCGGCGGCGTCGGCGACCTCATCCCGCGCGCGCTGTAGGCGCGGTCGGGCGGCCCGAGGCGCTCGGGCCGCCCGCTTCACCCGCTCCTCCTCCCGCCAGGTTCCACCCATCGCCCTGGATCGCCCGGTTAGCTCGAACGCGGTACGATCCCCCAACACCGTCTGCCCGCGGAGGAACCCCTTCGCCATGAGCATCGGCTTCGACATCCTCTCCCCGGCCGGCGCTGAGCCCGCGGGCGGGCAGGCGCTCGCCCCGCGCGTCCGCTCGCTCCAGGGCATCTCTCTGGGCCTGCTGGACAACGGCAAGCACAACGCCGGCCCGCTGCTCGCGGCTATCGGCGCGCTTCTGCGCGAGACGTACGGCCTCGAGCTGATGCCCCACCCGAAAGTCGAGCGGAACGTCCCGCTTACGCCTCAGACGCTCAGCACGCTCCGCCAGTGCAGCGCCGTGATCAACGGCGTGCCCGATTGAGGCAGCTGCACGTCGTGGAGTGTCCACGACTCCATCGCCCTCGAGCAGCTTGGGGTGCCCACGGTCACCCTCGTGACCGACAGCTTCGTCCACCTCGCGCGTGGGGTCGCGGAGGCCAACGGCTTTGACAGTCTGCCGTTCGTCTTCCTCCCCCACCCGCTGGCCGACCGCGCGCCGGCCGAGATCGACCAATTGGCCGGGCCGGCTATTCCGGCCATCGTCCAGGCCCTGACCGAGGCACCCACCGCCGAGCGCACCGGACCTGGGCGCGCGGCCGACCCGGACGTCCAGCTCGTCCACCTCGACGCCGCCCTGGACGATCCCGAGGCGATCCACGATGCCCTGGCTGAGCGCGGCTGGTCAGACGGCCTGCCGCTTGTCCCGCCGACACCGGAGCGGGTCGCGCGGATGCTCGGCTCGTGGGCCGAGCGCGGCGCGGAAGTGGTCGGCCCGGTCCTGCCCTCCAACCGCCTGGCGACCCTCGGCAGCATCGCGGCCAACTGCGTCATGGCCGGCTGCCGACCGGAGTACCTGCCGGTCGTCGTGGCCGCCCTACGCGGCATGCTGGACGAGCGCTTCAACCTGCGCGGCGTCCAGCCCACCACCCACCCGGCCGCACCGCTGGTGATTGTGAACGGACCCATCCGCCAGCGGATCGGCCTGAACGGCGGCCACGGCTGCTTCGGACCGGGCTGGCGGGCAAACGCCACCATCGGCCGCGCCCTGCGCTTGATCCTGCTCACCATCGGCGGCGCCCGCCCGGGTGTCGAGGACAAGTCCACCCAGGGCAGCCCGGCCAAGTACAGCTACTGCCTCGCCGAGAACGAGGAGGCCAGCCCCTGGGAGCCGCTCCACGTCGAGCGCGGCTTCGAGCGGACCCAGAGCACGGTGACCGTCGTCGCGGCCGAACCGCCCCACAACGTCAACGGCGGCCAGAGCGCCGAGGCGGAGAACATCCTCGAGACCATGGCCAGCGCCATGATCTCCCTCGCCAGCAACGACGCCTACCTCGGCATCGGCCGCCACCATCCCGTCGTGGCGCTCTGTCCGGAGCACGCCGAGATCCTTCGCGCGGCCGGATACACCAGGCGCGACGTCCAGCACGACCTCTTCGCGCGCTCGCGCAGCTCGCTGAAGCGCCTGAAGCGCGGCGGTCTCTACAATGACCGCGACTGGCCAGCCGGCTTCGACACGGACGACGAGGAGACTCTCCTACCGATCGTCTCGCAGCCCGACGACCTGATCGTGATCGTCGCCGGCGGCGCCGGCCGGCACTCGAGCTACATCCCGGCCTTCGGCTGGACCAGCTCGGTCACCGTCCCCATCGAGGAGTGAGCCGGGCCGGGGCGGCCGGCTGTCCGAACCCAGCGTGAGGAGACCTCCGAGGTGCTAGCGGAGAACCCCTACATCCCCCCGTTCTCACGAGGAGAGTTTGCGCGGCGGCAGGCGATGGTCCAGGCCGCCATGCGGGAGCGCGGACTCGACTGCCTGGTCATCTTCGGCGGAGACCGTTCGGCCGGGACGGACGTTGGCCAACCGAATGCCGTCTACCTGAGCAATTACGCGCCGCTCTCGGCCAGCTACGTCGTGGTGCCGGCCAGCGGCGCCCCGACCCTCGTCATGCGCCACCACTTCCACCTCCCGAACGCCAAGGAGATCGGCGCCCTCGAGGACGCGCGGGCCAGCGAGGAGGTGGAGCACGGCGTCGCCGACCGCCTGAAAGAGCTGGGCGTCGAGCGCGGCCGGATCGGCCTGGTCGGCTCAGGCGTCACCTTCCCGAACTGGTCGATCCCCCACGAGCACTTCCAGCACCTCCAGGCCACCCTGCCCGGCGCGACGTTCGAGAACGTCAGCGGCTGGTACGAAGACCTCCGCCTGCTGAAGAGCGAGGAGGAGCTGGCCTTGATGGAGCGCGCCGGCGACCTGACCTCGTTCGCCTACGAGGAGCTGCTCCTCTCCACGAAGCCCGGTGCCCGCCACGCTGACCTGCGCCGGGTGGTGGAGTACGCGGCGTTCCGCCTGGGTGGCAACTACTCCTTCATCCTGATCGGCTCCACCTCGATGGACCAGCCGGACATGCCGTTCCCCTCGGCTGTCCCCACCTACCGCACCGTCGAGCAGGGCCACGTCGTCCTGACAGAGATCCCGATCGGCCTCGGCAATTACTCGGCCAAGATCATGGGCACCTACTTCGTGGGCCAGCCGAACGACCTCTACCGCCGCCTGTTCGAGGCCGCGGCCGAGACCTACGAGCGGACCGTCGAGGGCCTCAAGCCCGGCATGCAGGGTCGCGACGTGCGCCAGTTCCTGCGGCCGATCCAGGAGGCCGGCTTCGTGACCCACGGCCCGCTCATCATGGGCTGGTCCACCTACAACGAGCGACCGCGCGTGGGTGTCCTGAACACAGCCCAGAGCTCCATGCCCGAGCCGGCCGCTGACCTGGATCTCGTCTTCCGCCCCGGCCATTGCATCTACGTCACCGGTCGCGCCGCTACCCCGGACCTGCGCGCCCGCGTCTGGATCGGCGCAAGCTGCGTCTTCACCGGCACAAGCCTCCGCATGCTGGTCAAACATCCGATCAGCCAGATGCGCGTGGTCTGAGCCACGGAAAGAAAGTGCGCACGCGAAGCCACGAAGGAGCCTCCAGCGAGCAGCCGCGTACCGGTCAGCCAACCGAATGACCAGTGTCATCCCGACGAAGGAGGGATCACCCGGTAGGAGACTCGCGGACGGAGCCGAGCCAACCAGCCAATCGTAGGGTGGGCACCGCCCACCATGCCCGCTTGTCGGTTGTGCGGAGGTGCTGGGCGGAGCCCACCCTACGGCTTTCGGCTTGGTCGGTACCTGGAAGGTTATCTCTTACAGCGTGATCCCTCCTTGGTAGGGGTGACAGGGTGTTCCGCGGCTTCGCGTGAGTCCGATCTCTAAAGCTCTATCAACAGACGGCCGGGCCGTTCTGCACGCCCCCCTCGAGCTTTCGGAACAGCTTCGTGCCCGCGCCGGCGGCGTCTGTGAGCTGCCCTTGCTGAACCACCACCTTGCCGCGCAGCATCGTCAGCACCGGCCAGCCCGTCACCTCGAAGCCTTCCCAGAGGCTGTAGTCCGAATCGTGCAGGTCGTCCAGGCCGATCGTCTTCTGCACGGAGGGGTCGAAGACCACCACGTCCGCGTCGCTGCCGACGGCGAGAACCCCCTTGCGCGGATACAGGCCGTGCAGCTTCGCGGCGTTCGTGGCGATCAGCTCCACGAACCGCTCCAGCGAGAGGCCACGCTTCACCACCGCCTCGGAGTACACCACCGGCACCCGCGTCTCGGAGCCCACGTGGCCGCCCGTTGCGTCGTTGATCGTCTTCCCGCGCACCTTGATCGCCCGCGGCGTGCAGACCTCGTCCGTCGCCACGGCGTTGATCTCGCCAGAGGCCATGCCGTCCCAGAGCCCCTGGCGATCCTCCTCGTACTTCAGTGACGGGTAGGTGTGGTAGATGACCCCGTCCGGACGGCGGTACGCCTCGGCCGTGAAGGCGGCGTAGTTGTGGAGCGTCTCGCCGTAGATCGGGAAGCCGTCCGCTCGTGCCTCGGCGATCGCTGCCACGCCGGCCTTCGCGCTGGTGTGCATCATGTAGAGGGCCGCGCCCTCCACGTAGCGCGCCAGCCGGATGATCCGCCGGAACGAGAGATCCTCGGACATGGGGGTGTGGGCGAGCGGCATGTTCTCGAAGGCGTTCCGCTCCTCCCGATTGAGCTTCTCGTACATGTGCATGACGAGGTCGTTGTCCTCGGCGTGGATCGCCATGATCCCGCCATGGCGGGCGACCTGCTGCATGACCTCCCAGATCAGCCCAAACGGCACCATCCGGCCCAGCCGCGTGGGAAGGACGTTGGTCGTGTAGACCTTGAAGCTCGGATAGCCGGCGCTGATCGCCTCCGGGATCTGCTCGATCAGCTCCGGCGTCACGTTGCCGGTGAACATGAAGTGCAGTGCCCAGTCCGTGTAGACCTCGGAGAAGGTGCCCTCCTTCTCGCGGATGACCTCCTCGATACCGCCCGCGCCCTCCCAGGTTGCGAAGTCCAGCAGGGTCGTCGTCCCGCCAAAGAGCGCCGCCCGGCTGATCTGGCTCAGCGACCCGCTCAGCGTCACCGGCCCCTGCCAGCCGGGAATCGCCATCTCGCTGTGGATGTGCGGATCGACCCCGCCCGGGATGACCAGCTTACCGCTGGCGTCAACCACCCTTCCCGCGTCATCTAGCGAGCCCGGCGCCGCGATGGCGACGATCCGCTCCCCCTGCACCCCGACGTCCCACAGCCCCACGCCCTCCGGCGTGACGACCGTCCCACCACGGATCACAACGTCCAGCATGTACCGCCTCCATCAGATAGGCCTGAACCTTACACCGTTGGAGGGGAGGGGGCAAACAGGGTTCGCCGGAGCCGGACACGCGCCGAACAGCCGCCCAAGAGCGGCGCTTGCCCGGTAGTAGGATGAGAGCATGAAGTACAAGATCGCGCTGATCCGCTCGGAAGAGGGTGTCAGCGTCTCGGTGCCCGGCCTGCCTGGCTGCTGGTCAGAAGGAGCGACAGAGGAAGAGGCGCTGGCCAATATACCTGAGGCCCTTGCCGAGTACCTCGCTGTACGTGGCGAGCTGCTGGAGCAGGCCGAAGTCCGCGAGATCGAGGTGGCCTAGTACAGGCCTCGCATCCCCGGTGTCAATCATCTCGATGCCATTCGCGCGTTCGAGAAAGCCGGGTCCTGGGTGGCGCGCCAGGGCAAGCACGTTGTCATGACGGATGGGACTCGGATCTTGACAATCCCACGGCACAACCCCGTGAACGTGTTCACGATGGGTGGAATAGCCCGAGTTGCCGGCCAGACGCCCGAACAGTTCCGAGAACTCCTCTAGCCCCCGGTCGCCGCCGGGGCACGGGTGGCATTGCCACGACCATTGCCGGGCGTCTCCTGGTCGCGCTGAGATCCGAGAATGAGCAGGGAGCAACGTTAAGATCGCCCTTCACAAGTCCGCCCAGGCCGCATCCTCTTCCGGCTTATCCCAATCGCGCCGAAGGACTGGCTCCGATGCCAGCATGGTGCTCAGCGCCCGGGACGAAAGGTCTCGGTCTGCCAGGTAGGAGACAAAGTCCAGCACTGAGGCGAGCTGCTCCGGAGAGAGCTGCTGGCGCCGCTGTTCAATCTCGCGGATCGTCACCGTGGCCACTGGATGCTCTTCGCTGAGCTCGGCTGGTAACCTTGCTTTCCGGGGCGGCCGGCCTGCCGCTCCCCGCGAAGCGTTGTACTTTAGCAGTCCACCGCGGCACGTGAGGGTATCGCCACGGGAAGCCCCTCTCCACTACGATCCGGGCACTCCGGATCGGACGCTCGGCGCCACGGCGTCGAGCACTCGACTGGCGACAACGCGGGGCAAGCGAGGATGAGCATGGTCCAGACGACGAACGGCTACCAGTACGCGCGGTTTGGCGACCTGCCGTGGCGGAAACGCTCGGAAGACAACTGGCCGCCCATGATCAAGCGCGTGTTCGTGGACGAGCAGCGCAACCTCTCGGCGAACTTCGTCTGGTACGGGCGGGATGTCACGGAGCCGCGCCACACCCATCCCGGCACACACGCCACCTTCCTGCTCGTCGGCACCGCCGCCATGGACGGCCGGACGGTCGGCCCGAGCGACCTCGTCTACGGCCCCGGTGGCGTGCCGCACGGCCCGCTCCGGTACGAGAACGGCTGCGTGCTGTTCGGCATGACCCACGGTGGCTTCATGCACACCGCCGTGGACGACAGCGTGACCACGTCCCCCTCGGACGGCATGCCGCCCCGCCTGGTGGCCGAGCGTGACATCCCCTGGGAGGGCGCCCAGAGCACCTCCGGCGCGCTGGCCAGCCAGGTCAAGCTCATGCTGCACGACAGGGCGCGCGAGTACATCGCCAGGGTCATCCGCTGGCCGGCCGGCTCCACCTCGCCGCGCCACGTTCACCCGGGCTCGCACGCGGCTGTCGTCATGGCCGGCACCGCCGTCATCGGCGACGAGACGTTCGCCCCCTGGGACATGATCTATGGCCCCGGTGACGACCCCCACGGACCGATCCACGTCCCTGACGAGACCATCCTCCTTGTCTGCGGCGTCGGCGACCTCGTCCCGCGCCAGGTCGAGTAACACGCGACCCCCGCGTCCGCTCTTCGCCGTCCCCGGGTGTCGTCCCAGTGGCTCGCGTTGTATCGAGATCCTGTCGTCTCCGTCCTGCAACGGTCCGGTTCAGGGCGGCGTCTCGGGCACAGGACATGCGTGACGCGGGGGCAACGTCTGGTTCACCAGGCGCAACCGAGGTCGCAACGGCTCGTCCTACCGTAGGGAGGTCGTGTCGATATCCGTACCCGGGAGGGACATCAGTGGCGAACGACTGGTTTGACAATATGGCACGCCGAGCAATGGGCGGCGTGTCTCGGCGCACGCTGCCGCGGCTTGCCGCGGCGGGTCTTCTGGGGGCTGCGATCGTCGGGCCGCCCCGCGTCGAGGCTGCTGAGCAGATCAGCATCCAGGGAACCATCGACTGCGGACGCATGAGCGGGGAGAACTGCCCGAGCGGCGCACAGATGACGATCATCACGGACCAGTTCGGTCAGACCGAGCAACGGCTGACGATCGATCTCTCCTGGTTCCCACACCTGCTCGAGAACTACTCGCAGGACGACCTGATCAGCCTTCAACTCAGCGACGACAGCGGGCACTGGCTAGCTGTGGGCGTGGTGCAGCCCCGCCAGCCAGCGCCGCCCACTCGCCAGAAGGATGACGACAACCAGTCGGCGTAGCGCGTCCGTAGGGTGCATGTCCTCGCGCAAGATCCCGCCCGTCACCCGCTGGGCGATGGTCAGGGAGGGGATGGGCCCCGTGCACCCGGCCGCGAGGAGGGCAGGCCTGGTATCAGGCCTGCCCTCCTTGCTCGAGATGACGCGCAGGCTGCTCCAATGACCGTGCCGGCTACTGCTCTGGCCAGGCGCCGTCGTGCAGCGAGAAGGCGATCGTGCACGGCTTGTCGGAGCGATTGCTCCAGGCGTGGTTCGTGCCGTGCTGGAAGACTGTGTCGCCCTCGTGCAGGTCCACTTCCTCGTGGTCCAGGATCAGGGTGATGTCTCCCTCCAGGATCAGGCAGACGTCGAACGTGCGGGTCTGCTGCATGTACGGGTGCTTCGCGTCTGGCGAGTAGGTCGAGGCGCCCGGCGAGCCCATCGCCTCGAAGTACGCCCGGACCTCCTGCTCTCCCACCGTGCCCTGCCAGGTCGAGTCTGGCGGGAACGTGATGTAGCGGCACACCGAGCCGCCGGCCGGCGGCTCGATCGTGTGCGGCGTATCGACCACCGTCTCGTAGGCGCCCTCGATGCGCGCCGGCGTGCGATCGGTCACCCAGATGCGGGTCGCCACGAAGCCCGGGCGCGCCGGGTCGTAGCGAACGTCCGGTGACGGGCCGTCTGAGACCAGCAGGCCGCGGCCCTGGTCGTCGTCATGGGTGACGATGCGACGGACTGGCTTGACTTGATCGGCCATGTTCTCCCTCGAAGGTGTGGCTGACGTTGCTCTCTGCTGAAGCGGGTCGCGGGTTGGGTCAGCCCTCGAACGGCGCGTAGATCATGATGAACGCCATCCGCACGCCGATGCGCGGGCTGGCCCAGCCGTGCCAGGCGCCCACCTGGACCACCACGTCGCCCTGGTTCAGGAGGTATTCGCCGTCGTCCAGCACCAGGACGCGCTCGCCCTCCATGACGATCCCGTAGTCCACCGTCTCGGTCTTGTGCATCATCTGGCCGCCGCGGTCCCACGTGCCGCCCGGGCGCACCCGCGGCTTGTGCTCTGGTGGGACCACGTAGTCCGCCGGCCGGGCCGGGCTCTGGACGATCCGGACGGTGGTGCCCTCCTGGGTCGGCTCGAAATGAAACGGCAGATTGCCAAGATCCTGGTTGACCTCGAGCCGGACCGGGCAGGTCTCCCAGCGCCACAGCTCCAGCATGCCGCCACCAGGATAGCCCGGCGCGCCGATGGCGTTGGGCGCCAGGCCATCAAAGAAGACTTTGGACTTGCCGTTCTCGTCATTCCCGGTCACCACCCGGCGACTGCGCCGCGCACCGATCTCCATGCTGCCAGGCCTCCTTCCCGTCAGGGCGCCGCGAGGGCCGCGGTACCGTTCGCCCATTATAGTGACCGGCCCACGCGGCCGATACCTCGGGCGTGTCGTCCGCTGTCATCCTGAGGGCTCCTCCCTGTCATCCTGAGAGGCTGTGATGATGTGGTGGCGCCCCTACCGGCGGACACCGCCCGCCCGCCCGCCGCCGCGCGCCCTCTCAGGGTGACAGGGGGCTGCTCAGGGTGCAGGTGGCTCTCACTGTCCCCCGCCGCCAGCCTCGCCAAGCCCCTCCGCCAGCCTCGCCTGGCCCCTCCGCCACTCCAGCGCCGTCAGCGCCAGCGCTAGCAGGACGATCGCCACCTCGATCGCCTTCGAGGGGTAGCCCAACCCGCGCGGGTTCGGGGTGTTCCGCTGCACCCAGAGCACGATCGCGCCGGTGGCGTAGACCGCGAACGTCAGGTTCGCTAGCCACGCTCTTGACCCCAGCCAGCGCCGGCGGCAGAGAAAGAGCACGATGAGCGCCAGGTAGCCAAGAAAGTTCAGGAGGAATTGGAAGCTCAGGTCGGTCGCGAACACGTTCCCGCGGAAGAACAGGAAGACCAGCCAGAGGTGGAGCGAGGCGTCGGCGAGTCCCAGGATGACGATCGCGACAGTGAGAACACCGGACATAGCAGGGAACCTCGGTAGGTGAGAGTTGTCGCGACGCGCCGACCCGCGGGCGCCGCGACGGCTTCAGCCGCGCGTGCCGGGCAGGTACGGTATCAGACCCTGGCGGAGCGCGGCCTCCTGGATCTCGCGCGGCTGGTGCCGAACGTCCACCAGGATCCCGTCCAGCTCCACCAGCCAGACGAACGGATGCCGGTCCAGCCGGCTCGGCAGGCACCATGCCGGGTCGTACGGCCGGATCTTGAGCAGGCGACGGATCGCCGTGGCCTTGTTGCCGCCGGTGCTCGTGGCCACCCCGAACAGCCGGCAGAGCTCGCCCGCTGTCAGGTGCGGCGTCTGGCTCCGGTCGAAGAGGAAGTTCTCCGCGCCGACAGCGTAGACGATCCCGCAAGCCCACCCCTCGAGCGTCCCGCGCGTCACCGGCGAGGGGCGCTTCCGACAGAGAGCCGCGGCCATCCGCCGGCTCAGCTCGGCGTACTCCTCGTTCTGCAGGTGTTCCAGGCAGACGTGGTCAGTCAGCCCCGCCAGCGCGTCAAACCAGGGCCGCATCCCCAGAGGCACACGCGCCTCGATCGGGGCTGGTGGCTCGCTGGCTAGCGCAGCGACCGCTTCCTTTAGCCAATCCACGGCGCCGCGCGTCTGGCGCCAGGCCATCTGCTGGCTGACCGCCAGCACGACCGCCTCCGTTTCACCGCCTGGACTGTAGTAGCTGGGCAGTTGTGCCGGGAGGGGTCGCTCACCCACGAGGTACGCTGGCACGAGCTCGTTGCTCTTCAGCGCCTTCTTCAGAAGCATGCGTGTGGACTTGCCGTCGCCCCGGGCCCGAAAGGCGTGGAGCAGACGTCCGTAAGCCCACGGGGGGCTGGCCTCGTCGACGTAGCTGTCGAGCAGCGCCTTCACTCCGGCGTCGTCGTTTGCCAGTAGCAGCCACTCGAGCAGGACGTGGCGATTGCCCTGGTTGTCGCCGGGGTTCAGTCGCAGCAGCTCGCGCAGGTGTCCGATCGCCTCGTTCCGACGATCCAGCTTCCACAGTGTGAACGCCAGGCCGAGACGCGCCCGCATGTATGGCCGTGTCTCGATCACGCCCCAGAAGCGACCGATGTGCTCCTCCCAGTGCTCGCGCAGGGCGCGCTCCCCGGCAGCCACCCCGCGCGCGAACAGCTCACGCCGCTCCTCCAGACTGGCGGCCGTTTCGTCGGCCAGCAGTACGTAGGCGTCGGCGCAGTCCGGCGAGAGTCTCAGCGCCTGCCGTGCAAGCCGGACGCGCTGCGCGCCATTCGCCTCCCAGGCGTCGTACATGACGTCCTGCGCTCGCTCGAGGGGCGTTCGTGGGCTCGGCCCCGGCATCTGAGGGGTGCCGGTCACGTGCTGCTCGAGGAAGGTGTCTACCTCGTCCTCTGAGGCGAAGCTCTGCTCGCTCAGCAGCCGCGACAAGGCCGCGCTGGCGCGCTCCGCGAGGCTCGGCCCCAACAGTGAAGGCGGCGCCACCGGCCCCGGCGCGGGCATCCCAGGAGGCTCCGCCGGCACTCCTGGCGCCTCAGTGCTAGGGACGACGTGGAGGCTGAGGCCACAGCACCGCTTGTACTTCTTCCCGCTCCCACAGGGGCACGGCTCGTTCCGGCCGATCTTCGCCATCCCGGCTCCTCCGATCCCCGGTTACCGCCACTATAGACGCTCGCGAGGGTCCGGCGCGGCCCCACCGCGCCGGCTGCCAACATCGCGGCAAGCTACGGGCCGCCTCCGGTATCGTGATCCGTGCCCAGCGCGCTGGGCACCGGCTGGCCGTGGCCCCGACCAGGCTGGCGACAGGAGATCAAGCATGCCTATCGACGTTCACAACCACACCGTCGTCGAGGACTATGTCGCCGAGGTCGTCCGCAACCCCGAGGGGATGGGTGCTCGCGCCGAACCGACCCCTGACGGCCTCAAGATCGTCGTCG
>JADZDV010000302.1 GCA_020850915.1 Chloroflexota bacterium
ACCGGCGCGACAGCCGACGCCGGTGCCGCCAGGGCGCCAGGCGCGCTGGCTGCTGCCCCGTGCAATGCAGAGCCTGGCACCCAATGAGTCAGCACCCAGACCAGCGTACTGACAATAGGCCGAGTACCAGCGTCCCCCGAATGGGGTACCAGCGGATGCGCTGTCGTGGGGATGGCCGTCGCTCGCCGCTCTCCTATGCTGAACGGTGAGGTTTTCATAAGTTATTCATGTCTGGGAAGGGTGGCATGCTGTACCTGAGGCCAGAAACTCGCCCTCACAGTGACGACAGGCTGGTCTGGCTGGCTGAGCAGTGGCGTCTCTATACCGAGCGGACCCATGGCCCATTGTCCGCTACAGCGTCATCGGAGAGCGCGTCCAGCCGCTTCTCGCCTCTTGATGCGCTCCCGGACCAGAGGGCCGGTGGCGGCGCGGATGCCCGCGAGGCCAGGCGAGGCCGTCCGGCCTGGAAACCCGCGCGACGCACGGGGCCGCGGTCGGCGCCCACCTGGCAGCCGACGCCTGCGCGCGCGCGGCTCATCAACTCGAGACCGGCGCCGGACGTGGCAGCGGTCGCCCTCTCGGCCGCGCCGCCGCTTGCGATCGCACCCGAGGTGCCGGCACCGGCCGCCGCCGCGGACATCGTCACCCCGGACATCGCCACCGCGACGCCCACAACCGAGGCTGGCGCGCACAGTCGGCCAACGGTGCTCCAGGTCGAGGTGGCGGGGGACGACGTGTTCGAGGTGAGCGTCGGACCGTTCACCCGCTGCGGGGAGCTCTTGAGTTTCGCGAAGACCGCCAGCGCATTGCCGTACATCTCCGAGCTGGCGACGACCGGTGTGGATGGCGGCATCGCCAGGCTCCAGCTCAAGTACGAGGGACGCATTCCGCTGGCGCGCTACCTGGCGGACATCCTGCCGGTGGGTCGCATCGCGGACCTGAAAGGCTCGGCAAAGGTCCAGCCGTTGATTCTCGTCCACCCGTCGTAAGCCTCGCCGGGCGCCAGCCGGGCAGTCAGTTGATCCGCCGGTCCCTGCCCGCCCATTCGCGCTCACGCAGGACGAACTTCTGAATCTTGCCGGTGCTCGTCTGTGGCAGGTCGCCGAACTCGACATACTTGGGGCACTTGAAGTGCGCCAGGTGCTGGCGCGCGACGTCGATGACCGACGCCTCGGTCGGCTTCGTCCCCGGCTTCGGCACGACGAACGCCTTGGGCACCTCGCCCCAGTGGTCGTCCGGCACCGCGATGACCGCCACCTCCAGCACGTCCGGATGGCGCGCCACCGCCTGCTCCACCTCGATGGTCGAGATGTTCTCGCCGCCGGAGATGATGATGTCCTTCTTGCGATCCCGTAGCTCGATGTAGCCGTCTTCGTGCCAGACGCCGAGGTCGCCGCTGTGGAACCAGCCACCCCGAAACGCCTCCGCGGTCGCCTCTGGCTGGTTGAAGTAGCCCTTCATGACGTTGTTCCCGCGCATGACCACTTCGCCCATCGTCTGGCCATCGCGCGGAACGTCTCGCAGAGCCTCCTCTGAGCCTGCCGAAGGATCCACCACCCGGGCGAGGTCGGCGATGGCGTAGCCCTGACCCTGGCGCGCCTTGAGGCGCGCACGCTGCTCCGGCGGCAGCTCACCCCAGCCAGGCTGAGTCTCGCAGACAGTGTGCGGGCCGTAGGTCTCGGTGAGACCGTACACGTGGACGATCTTCGCGCCCAGCGCTTCGACCTGACCGATGATCGTGGGCGAGGGTGGCGCACCCGCCGTGGTCACCGTCAGCGGGCGACCGAGCGGCTCCCTGGGCGCATCCGGATGGTTGACCAGGGAGATCAGCACCGTGGGCGCTCCGTTGAGGTGTGTGACGCCCTCCCGAATTCGCTGCCACACCACGGCGGGGTCGAGCCGACGCAGGCAAACGTGGGTGCCGCCTACGAACGTGACGCCCCAGGTGAAACACCAGCCGTTGCAGTGGAACATCGGCAGGGTCCAGAGATACTCGCTGTCGCTGGTCAAGCCCGCGATCTGCGCCTCGCCCACCGCGTTCAAGTACGCGCCACGATGGGTGTACATCACGCCCTTGGGCCGGCCGGTCGTGCCGCTGGTGTAGTTGATGGAGATCGTCGCCTCCTCGTCCTCCACCGGTAGCTCGATGGGGGCGTCCGAGCCGCTCCGGAGGAACGCCTCGTACTCCACCGCCCCGACGCCGCTAGCCGGGTGCGCGTCCACCACCTCGATGATCCGCTCGACGCTCCCGAGCTGGTCGCGGATGGGCGAGATCAGGCTAGCCAGCTCTGAGTCCACCACGAGCAGCTTCGCGCCGGAGTGGTTCAGGATGTAGCAGATCTCGTCCGCGCTGAGGCGGGTATTGATCGCGACCAGGACTGCTCCCGCCAGCGGGACGCCGTAGTGCGCCTCGAGCATCGGCGGGATGTTCGGACAGAGAAGAGCAACCCGGTCGCCGGGCTGCATGCCGGCCCCCTTCAACGCGGACGCCAGGCGGTGGACACGGTCCTGCAGTTCGGCATAGGTGTAAGTGACAGCACCGTACCGGACCGCCGTCTTGGTGGCGAAGACGTCGGCGCTCCGCTGGAGAAAGCTCAGCGGCGTCAACTCGGTGCGATAGACGTTCCTGGCAGCCATGGTGACGCTCCTGCCGCTGATCGAACCCTGGACAGCAGTATACCAGCGCGAGGCGACCGCGCCGCGCCCGGTGGCGCGGCGTTCTTTCGCCAGCGCACCGGCGCGGCTCGCGGCCCGGGGGTGCGACCGACTTCTGTTGAAGTCGACCGCGAGGTTTCGAGACGGTCCTTCGACGGGTAGGGGCAGGTCCCCG
>JADZDV010000303.1 GCA_020850915.1 Chloroflexota bacterium
AGGGCGCGGCGCTGCTAGCGATCTGCGGCGGCTTCCAGCTCCTCGGCGAGTGTTTCCGTACCTCGGACGGCGAGACGCTGCCCGGGATCGGCCTGTTCGACGCCTGGACGGTCGCCGGGGACCGCCGCCTGATCGGCAACGTCGTGATCCGCTGTGACTGGGATGCCGAGCGTCGGGAGCTCGTCGGGTTCGAGAACCACTCCGGCAAGACCTACCTTGGTCCCAGGGCCAGGCCCCTGGGCCAGGTCCTGGTCGGCAGCGGCAACAGTGGCGAGACCGGCCAGGAAGGCGCTGTCCAGGGAACCGCCTTCGGCTGCTATCTGCACGGCTCACTGTTGCCTAAGAACCCCTGGTTCGCGGACCACCTCCTCGGCCTCGCGCTCCAGCGGCGGGCTGGCGAGGCCGTGACCCTCGAGACGCTGGACGACAGCCTCGAAACACGGGCACACGACGCGGTAGTCCAGCGCGCGCGACGACTCGGGCACGTGACAACTGGGGTCCGCTAGCCAGATGGCCGTGGCCCGGCAGCGAACAAGAACCCTGGCGCTGGCTTCGCTGATCGTCCTGGCCGGGTTCGTCGCGAGCCGCGTGGCCGGCCTGGTGCGAGATGTCGTCGTCCTGAGTCAATTCGGGACCGGGCGCGACTATGAGGCGTTCCTGGCCGCGATGCGCATCCCCGACTTTGTCTTTCAGACACTCATTGGTGGTGCCGTCGCGTCCGCGTTCATTCCGGTCTTCCAGAACGCCATGACGAGCGACGCGGGCGATGTCGCCTGGCGCGTGGCACGGTCGATCATGACGGCCGGCTTCCTTGTCGGGTTTGTCGTCGGCGCTGTTGCCTTCGTCCTGGCCGATCCAATCGCCAACCACCTCGTACCGGGCTGGGACGCCCCGTCCCGCGACCTCACCGCCCATCTGATGCGGATAGTGCTCATCTCGCCGGCCATCTTTGCCGTGAGCTGCGTCGCGACGAGCGTTCTCCAGTCGAAAGACCGCTTCGCCCCGGCGGCCCTTGCGCCGGTCGTCTACAACCTCTCCATCATCAGCGGCGCGGTGCTGCTCCGCCACCTCGGGATCCAGGGTGTGGCTATCGGCGCGGCAGTCGGCGCGCTGCTCCACCTGCTCGTCCAGGTCCCGCCGCTGCTCCAGACGGGTTTCCCACCCCGACCGCTCCTGGACCTTCGCCTGCCCGGTGTCCGTGAAGTCGTACGCCTGATGCTGCCGCGCACGGTCGGCCTGGCTGTCGTCCAGGTCAACTTTCTGGTCAACGTCTTCCTCGCGTCGTACCTCATCGCGGGCAGCCTTGGGTATATCAATGTCGCATGGCTGCTCATCATGACGCCGCTAACCCTCGCTATGTCCGTCTCGACCGCGGTCTTCCCGACCCTCGCCGCGGAGAGCGCGCTCGCGCACCGCGAGGTCGTGCGCCGCATTTTCGCCCAGGGTTGGCGGATGATTCTCTTCCTGAGCATTCCGGCAGCCGTTGGCCTGGCCGGGCTGGCGCAGCCGGTGATCTCGCTGTTCTTCGAGCGCGGCCAGTTCAACGCCACCTCCACTGAGATGACCGCCGCGGCGCTCGTCTTTTTCGCCGTCGGGCTCCCGGGTCATGCGACAGTCGAAATCGTGGATCGTGTCTTCTACGCGCTGCACGATACACGCACGCCCGTCGCGATCGCCGTGGCGGCGATGGTGCTGAACGTCGCACTGAGCATTGCGCTGATGCAGACCGAGCTGAACTACCGCGGCCTGGCGCTGGCAAATGGCCTGGCTGCGCTGGCCGAGGCCGCTGCGCTGCTCTTTATCGTCCGACGAAGGATCGGTGGCGAGGCGCTTGACGACCTGAGCGTTCCCCGTATGGCCGCCTTTCTGGGGCGTGTGTCCGTCGCGGCGGCAGTGATGAGCGCGTTTACCATTGCGCTGCGGGAGCTCTTGATCCAGCAGCTCCACCTGGGCCCAACCGTTGAGCGCGGCATGGTTGTGGCTGCCAGCATCGCCGCGAGCGCGTGCCTGTACGTCCTGCTCGCGCGGCTGTTGCGCGTCGAGGAAGCCGGCCTGCTCTTCAGGCTGCTACGGCGCCGCTGACGAGTACCATCGGCAGCTACGGCGTTGAGCCTCAGCGGCCGAACGGCGCCCAGCCGATCCAGCGGTGGATGCCGAGCACGACGATCGCGGTCGCCACGATAGCGACGAGGCCAGGCCATGAGAAGCCGCCGTCCAGCACATCGAACAGGAAGTACAGCGCGCCGATGGAGCCCACCAGAATGGCGAGCCCGTAGGACCCAGCGACCAGCAGGACGGTAATCGTCGAGCGTGCCCTGAGCCCATGGTCGCCCGGCCGAGGTCTCCGGATAGGATCCCTCACTCGGCCTGACCCGCTCCAGTCACGTCTCCCCTCGCGCGCGCCGCGTACCGGGCTGCGTCAGCGGCCCGGTACGCCTGGTCCAGCAGATCGACGACGTGCATCACCTCCAGGTCCATCGCGCGCTGTCGTGCCCCGTACGAGATCTGCATGGCGCAGCCCGGGTTCGGCACGACGAGCGTCTCCGCACGGGTCGCCTTGATGTTCTCCATCTTGGGCGTCAGGATCTGCTGCGAGAGGTCGGGGTGCGTCAGGTTGTAGATGCCGGCACTGCCGCAGCAGGTGTCGGAATCCGTCATCTCGACCAGCGTCAGACCCGGGATCGCTCGCAGGAGTTCCCGCGGCTGCTGGCGAACACCCTGACCATGGACCAGGTGGCAGGCATCCTGGTAGGTCACCGTCTTACGAACCTCGCCCATGTCGCGGTTCAGCTCGATGCTGGCCAGGAACTCAGAGATGTCCTTGACCTTTGCCGCGAACTGCTTTGCTCGCTCGCGCCAGGCGGGGTCGCGCTCAAGCAGGTCGCCATACTCCTTGAGCGTCGAGCCGCAGCCGGCCGCGTTGATGATGATGGCGTCCAGGTCGAGCGCTTCGTACGCCTCGATGTTGCGCCGTGCCAGGGTCCGCGCGGTGTCGCGATCCCCGGAGTGCACATGGAGCGCACCGCAGCAGCCCTGTTGCTCCGGCGACACGACCTCGCAGCCGTTGCGAGCAAGGACTCGCGCGGTCGCCTGATTGGTCTCCCCCTGGAGCTGGCTCATGACGCAACCGGCGATGAAGCCCACCCGGTACTTCCGCTCGCCGATGGCCGGCGTGAGAGCCGGCACGTCCTGCCGAGCGATGCCGCCCTGGGCGGTTGGCATCATCGACTCCATCGCGCCAAGTCGCCTCGGCAGCAGCTTGAGCAGGCCGCTTGCCCGGACGATTCGCTGCAAGCCCGACTTCTGATAGCCACGCATAGCGTAGCCGAGGGCGTTGAGCGCCCGCTGCGAGGTGAAGACGCGCCGCAGGAGGAAGCCGACGATCCGCCGCTCGCCAGCGCTATTCGGCTCGGACACACCGCGCGCCGCCTCGATCAGTTTGCCGTACTGCACGCCGGCCGGGCAGGCGGTCTGGCACGCGCGACAGTCCAGGCAGGCGTAGACGTGCTGGCGGAACCTCGGGTCGTCCGCGCGGACCTTGCCCTCGTAGACCGCCTTGATCTGGTAGATCCGACCACGCGGCGAATCCATCTCGACGCCGAGCGCCCGGTACGTTGGGCAGACATCCAGGCAGAGCCCACAGTGAACGCACTGCTTCAGCAGCGGACGGTCGATCTCCATGTCCACCACGGGCAGGACCCGCGGCTCAGCACCGTCCGTCTTTGTTTCGGTCACCGCCATTGTCCGTCCCCTGTCTTCCGTCTGTTCAACCGCGTCGAGCATTGCATTCTAGAGCCGGAGCAGTTCGTCCCGGCTCACAATCGGTCCGCGGTGCCCGGTGCCGCTCAGATGCCGCCTACGAAGCGACCGGGGTTCAAGATGCCGGCCGGCTCGAGCTGCTGCTTGAGCGCCTGCATGATCCTGAGCGCCGGCCCGATCTCTCCCCAGACGTCGGTCCGCTGTTTGATCGCTGGGGGGCACGCCTCGAGCACGAGACTGCCCTTACGCTCGGCAGCCCAACTCCTGAGGCGCTCCACCAACCCAACCAGCCGATCCGCCGCCTCGCCGTCCCAGTTCGCGTGATCCAGACGCGCGTAGGCCAGTCCGACGCCGGCGTGGACGACGACACGCGCTGCCAGCTCCGCGGCGTCCGTCTCCGCGACCAGCCGAGCGAAGGCCTCGCCCGTTCTGGACGGCGGCGCCGCCAGCTTCAGCACGGGACGGTCCGCGTCGCTGGCGTCCGGCAGGGCAGCCACCGCGCGCCAGAGATTCAGGTCTCTCGCGGTGTCCACCGAAGTCCCCGCGTCGCTGCCACCCGCCTCCGCGGCCATCGCCGCGATGTCTCGCACGACCCGCCGCACGGCCGCCTCGAATCCTGTGCTCTGCGCCGCCAGCAGACAGCCCCGACGAGGCACGTCGATCCCCAGGCCGAGAGACTCCACGGCTCGATCATTCAGCAGCTCGAGCGCCGTCGGCCCGAGAGGCGAGCGATTGACCTGCCTGACAACCTCGTCCGCCACGCGAACGTCCTTGAAGACCGCTAGCATCGTGCCCCGGCATTGCGGCAGTGGCGCTAGCTTGAACGACAGCTCCGCGATCACACCCAGTGTGCCCAGCGAGCCGGTGTACAGCTTGTTCAGATCGTAGCCAGCCACGTTCTTGACGACGCGCCCGCCGGACTTCGTCAGCGTACCGTCCGAGTTGGCGATCCGCATGCCGATCACCAGGTCGCGCGCGGAGCCGTACCGCGGCCGCATGGGACCGGAAGCGTTGCTCGCTATGATGCCCCCAACAGTCGCGATCTCCGCGCTTGGTGGATCGAGCGTCAGGAGCTGGCCTTCCCCGGCCAGGCGCTCTCGAAGCGCCGTCAATCCGAGGCCTGCCTGGACGGTGATGGTCAGGTCCGCGGGCTCGTATTCCACGATGCCGCTCATGCCACGGGTTGAGACCACGATGTCGGCGGCGCGCGGCGGCATTCCCAGCGCCATCCGGCTCCCGCCGCCACGCGGGATGACGGCCAGGCGCTCCCGCCCCGCAAACGCCAGTACGGCGGCAAGCTCTTCGGATGCACTCGGCTCGCACCAGAAGCCTGGCAGCAGGCCGTCCACCGCCAGCGCTCCGTCCATCACGGGATCCAGCTCGCGCCAGGACGATACGAGCCCTCCCAACTGTCGCCCGATATCGGCCCGGTTTCCCGCCGTCATCGACGCGATCCACGCGCGGACGTCGCGAACCGCATCACCATCCGACAGCCGCTCCCTTGCGGGCAAACAGCTCCATGCAGCGGCCGGGCGTGGGGAAGAGCTTGTCTGGATTGCAGAGGCCATCCGGGTCGAAGGTGTCCTTGATCCGCTGCATCGTCTCCATGTCCTTCCGCGAGAAGATGAGAGGCATCATGTCCTTCTTCTCCATGCCGATGCCGTGCTCGCCGGTGAGCGAGCCGCCCACCTCCGCGCAAAGACGCATGATCTCCGCGCCCGCGTCCAGAGTCCGCTCGGTCTCGCCTTCGACGTCGGCGTCGAACATGACCAGCGGGTGCAGATTGCCATCGCCCGCGTGGAAGACGTTGCAGATCCGCAGGCCCGCCTGCTCGGAGATCTCGCCAATTCGCCGCATGACCTCCGGCAAACGCGAGCGCGGCACCACGCCGTCCACCGTGTAGTAGTCCGGCGTCATGCTGCCGATCGCGCCGAACGCCCCCTTGCGGCCTGCCCAGAGCAGCGCGCGCTCCCGCTCGTCACGTGCGCGGCGCACGCTCAGCGCGCCGGCGCGGGCGCACACCGACTCTATCGCCTCGGCGTGGACCTCCATCTCCTCTTCAAGCCCGTCAATCTCGATGAGCAGCACAGCTTCGGCGTCGATCGGGTAGCCGGCTGACTTCCGAGCCTCGACGGCGCGAATGGTCAGGTTGTCCATCATCTCGAGCGCCGCCGGCACGATCCTCTGAGCGATGATCCCGGCGACCGCGCTGCTCGCCGCGTCGATTGTCGGGAAGATCGCCAGAATCGTCCGCACAGCAGGCGGAAGTGGCACCAGTCGCACCTCGATCCGCGTGACGATGCCGAGCGTGCCTTCCGAGCCGACGAGCAATCCGACGAGGTCGTACCCTGAGGGGTCCACGCCGCACCCCCCCAGCTCCAGGATCGCGCCATCCGGCAGCACGACCTCGAGCGCCAGGACGTGGTTCGTGGTCACGCCATACCGCAGAGTGTGCGGCCCGCCCGAGTTCTCACCAACGGTCCCGCCGATCGTGCAGGCCTTCTGGCTGGAGGGATCGGGCACGTAGTAGAGGCCGTGCGGCGCGACCGCCTGAGAGAGCCGCAGATTGACAAGCCCCGGCTCCACGACGGCGCGCAGGTTCTCCAGGTCCACGCTCAGGACGCGGTTCATCCGCGCGAGGCTGATCAGGATGCCGCCACGCGCGGGGATGGCGCCGCCGGAGAGGCCCGTGCCTGCGCCACGCGCCGTGTACGGGACACACAAGCGCGCGCAGACACGAACGACCTCTGACACCTCTCGGGCCGACTTGACCAGGACCACGGCCTCCGGACGGTGCCGGTCCACGCTGCCGTCGTACTCGTAGAGCATCAAGTCATAGTCGGTCCAGAGTACGCTGGCCGGACCGACGATCCGCTCGAGCTCTTCCACGATCAGACTCTTCGTCGCCGGAGGGGCGGGTGGCCCTGTCACGTCAGTCACGCTCGGATTATAGGGCCCCGCCGCCTACCATTCGGACAATCTCGAGCTGATCTCCGTTCTTCAGTTGATACGCGTCAAGCTCCTCTCGACGCACGATGTCGCCGTTCAGCTCCACCGCGACGATCTGAGGATTGATCCCGAGCGCGCCAAGATAGCCGAGGACCGTCAGGCCATCTTCGGCCGAGCGCGGCTTCCCGTTGACGATGAGATCAAGCATGGGACCTCACGACCGGCGGGGGAGCGGCGCCGTCGGCCCATGCCGCTTCGACCGCCGACACCAGCTTCCGCGCTGCCAACCGCGGAGACGGAGAGTCCTGGATCGCGCCAATCACCGCCACACCAGACGCCCCCGCCGACATGACCGATGTCGCGTTCTCCGCGGTGATCCCCCCAATGCCCACGATCGGCAGACGCACGTCCCTCCGTGCCTTCTGGATGAGCGTCGGCCCGGCAGGCAGACGATCGGGATGCGACGCGCTGGCGAAGATCATCCCTAGCAGGAGGAAATCCGCCTGGTCACGCTCCGCCGCGACGGCCGAGGCCGTGTCGTGGACGGAGCGTCCAAGCAGCAGGCTGCCGGCGAGCGGCCGCACGGCCCTTAGCGGCAGCGAGCGCTCGCCAAGCTGAACGCCATCCGCCCCAACCGCGAGGGCCACGTCCAGCCGATCGTTGACGAACAGTGCTGCGCCCGCCTGGCTGGTCAGCGCGCGCAGTCGACAGCCCACAACGAACAGCTCGGCGCTGGAAACCGTTGGCTCGCGCAACTGGACCGCCGTGATTCCGCCTTCCAACGCCGCTTGCACGACTTCCGGCAGCTTCGCGACACCGCCCTCGAGCCGACGGCTATCCGTGACAAGCACGATAGCCGGTAATCGCGGGCGCGCCGTCACCGAACGACGCCCTCGGTCGGGCTGGATGCCTCCGCGAACGGCAGTCTGGGGATGCGTCCGGCCAGGAACGCATCACGACCGGCGCGCACGCCATTGGCGAACGCCTCCGCCATGAGCGGCGCGTTGCCCGCCTTCGCAATCGCGGTGTTCACCAGCACGGCGTCGGCGCCGATCTCCATGGCCAGCGCCGCGTCAGACGGCGCGCCGAGGCCAGCGTCCACGACGACAGGAACCCGCGCCTGCTCCACGATGATCCGGATACGCTCGAAGTGCGGAATGCCCTGGCCCGAGCCTATCGGCGACCCGAGCGGCATCACCGTGGCGCAGCCGATGTCCTGGAGCTTCCGCGCGAGGATCGGATCGTCCATGATGTACGGCAGCACGACGAAATTCGCCTTTACCAGTTGTCGGGCTGCTTCCAGCGTGCCATCCATGTCCGGCAGGAGGTATTTCGGGTCGCCAATCACTTCGAGCTTGACCCAGTCCGAGCCCGTGACTTCGCGGCCGAGGCGGGCCGTTCGCAGCGCCTCGTCCGCGTTGGTGCAGCCGGCCGTGTTCGGTAGCACCTGGTACTTGCGCCAGTCGATCTCGTCCAGCAGCGTGCGTTTCGTCGGATCGTCGAGATCGAGGCGGCGGATGGCCACCGTGATGATCCCGGTGCGCCCGGCCTCAAAGGCGGCGTTCATCTCTTCCGCCGACCGCCACTTGCCGGTGCCCATCATCAAGCGGGAGTTGAATCGCTTCCCCGCGATCTCCAGCACGTCGTCCATGAGCGTTCCTCTCTCGGAGCGGGCCATGCGAAAGAGCCGCTCCAGTGCAGGAAGCGGCGCAGGGTTGGTCACCCGCGGAGCTCGGTCCTCCGCTTCCCTTCGCTGGTATGACCCAGGTCAGGTTCTAAGGGTCTCCCCGCGCAGAGCGGGGCTCTCAGCCAGCCGGCTCCCCTAGCAGTCTGTTCCACCGAGCCCAAGGAACGACTAAAGGATAGCAGATCGAGCTTCAGGTCCGGGGCTCGTGCCGGCGGGGTTGAGCACCTTCACCAGCTCGCCGACCATCTCATAACGGCCGAACGATGGCATGAAGTACACACCCTGAACGTACTGCTGCGACTCGGAGAGAAACTCTTGCGCCTGCTCGAGGCCCACTTCCAGGCCTCGCTCACCGGCCACCCGCATCCGCTCACGCACGGCTTCCGGAATGGTCACGCCGGGCAGCTCGTTGTGCAGGAACTCGGCGTGCTTGCGGCTCTGGAGCGGCATGATGCCCAGGATAATCGGCAGGCGACGCGTTCGATTGAAGATCGGCTCGGCACGCTCCAGGAACTCGAGGAGCTGGCCGAGGTCGTAAAGCGGCTGGGTCATCGTGTAGTCGGCACCTGCCTCGATCTTCTGCTCGAACCGCTCCAGCTCCAGCGATAAGTCCTCCGCGATCGGATTCACCGCGCAGGCCACGGAGAATGACGCCCGCCGTCCAATTGAATGGCCCGCCCAGTCGGCCCCTTCGTTCATCTGTTTCAAGATCTTGATCAACCCGATCGAATCGACGTCGTACACACCCTTCGCGTTTGGATAACTTCCGATCCGCGGCGGGTCGCCAGTCAGCGCCAGGACGTTCCGTATCCCCAGGGCGTGTGCGCCGAGCAGCTCGGATTGCAGCGCCATCAGGTTTCTGTCCCGGGTGGTGAAGTGGATGATCGTGTCCAGGCTCGTCTGGGCCTGGATCTGCACCGCCAGCGCGATGCAGCTCATGCGCACTCGCGCCATTGGACTGTCGCCAATGTTGATGGCATCCACTCCGACGCCCTCCATGCTCTGAGCGCCCTGCAAGATCTTCGTGGGATTCAAGCCCCTGGGCGGATCCAGCTCCACGCTGATGACAAACTTCCCCGCCTGGAGTTTCTGGGCCCATGGCGTCGGCCCGTCCCCACTCGCGTGCAACAGCGCTTCGCCGACCACCTGGGGCGATGTCACGGCAACCGACCTGCTACGCGGCGCCGCCTCGTGGCCTTTCAGCGCCTCAGCCATCGCGGCAACGTGGGCTGGCGTCGTCCCACAACAGCCGCCGATCATCCTCGCCCCGCCGTCTGCCAGTCGCCGAACGTATTCCGCGAAATACTCGGGCGTCGAGAAATAGAAATACCGGCCGCCGACGCGGCTCGGGAAGCCGGCGTTCGGCATGGCGCTCAGGTACAGGCCGGACGGCACGTGCATCGCCTCGACAACCTCGAGCGCCTGCTGGGGACCGAGACCGCAGTTGACCCCGAGCACGTCCACGCCGAGCGCTGCTAGCACGTTGGCGACCATCGCCGGGTCCTCGCCGGTCATTGTGTTGCCGTCTTCGGCAAAGCTCATCTGGGCGACCAGCGGGAGGTCGCACGCTTCACGCGCCGCGGCGACCGCTTCGCGCAGCTCGGTGAGGCTCGAGAAGGTCTCGAGCAGGATCAGGTCGGCGCCCGCTTCGAGCAACGCGTCGATCTGCTCTCGAAACGCCGCGCGCGCCTCGACCAGTGTCACGGTGCCAATCGGCGACAGCGGCTCGTCGATCGGACCCACCGCGCCGGCGAGGAACACTGCCTCGCCGCTCACTTCGCGCGCCTCGCGGGCGATCTTCACACCGCGGAAGTTGATGTCGCGCACGCTGCTTTCCAGCCCGTAGCGTGCCAGCCGAAGGCGGTTCGCGCCGTACGTGTTGGTCTCAATCAGCTCGGCCCCAGCGGCAATGTACTCCCGGTGCAACTGCTGGATGAGGTCGGGATTCGACAGGTTGACCTCGTCGAACGAGCGCTCGTACGGCACGCCCCGCGCGTGGAGCATCGTCCCCATCGCGCCGTCGCACAGCACGGGTCCTCGCCGGAGCCGTTCCAGGAATGGATGGATCAAGGGAATGCCTCGTGAGTCGTGCGCGGCCGAACACTCCGTTGTCTGGGTTATAGCCGCTAGCCGCTCACCGGCGAAAGCTAGCATCACAACCCCGTCGGCGCTTTGACGCTCGCCGCGGCGGACGGCTATCCTCGCCCCGTGCCGCGCGTTCCTCTCCCAGCCCGTCTCCACCATCGCGCGGACGTCGCGGCGGCCGTCCTGGTCCTCCTGGTCGCAAGCGCGCTGCGCCTCGCATTCCTCTTCCGCGCGCCCCCGTTCTTCGTCGGCGGCGACAGCGAGACGTATCTTCAGCCCGCTATGGAGCTGCTCTGGGGCCAGGGGTTCGAGCTGATCGCGAAGCGTCCGCCGGGTTATCCGCTCTTCGTGGCGACCACGCTCGCCAGCCTGGGACAGGATCTCCAGACACTCAACCTGGTCCAGAGCGCGCTCGGTGTCCTGACTAGCGCCGCGGCCTGGGCGATCGGACGGCTGACCTTCGGGCGGATCGCCGGGCTCGTCGCCGGCCTGCTGGTGGCCGCGAACGGAACGCTTATCATCTTCGAGCACTACGTCATGGCCGAGGCACTCTTCACGTTCCTCGTCACGATGGCGCTCCTGCTGCTTCTGCTCGCCACCAGAGATGTCGCGCGTCGCTGGCTGGTCGGCGCCGGGCTGGCGATTGGCCTCGCGACAATGACGCGCCAGACCGCCCTGCTCCTGATCCCTCTCGGGCCGATTGCGCTCTGGCTGGCGGGCTACTCCCCCCGCGGCGTCCTCCGCGGCACCAGTTGGTACCTGGCCGGCTTCCTGGTCCTGGTTGGGCCATGGGTCCTGGCCGACTTTCTACCCGATCGCACGCTCGCGGCTGGGACACTGGGGGAGACGCTGGTCTGGCGGCTCACTCGCTCGGATAGCGACTTCTTCAAGGGCCGGCAGGCCTCCGCCGGCGACGCCGCCTCGATCGCCGCCCGCCGCTTCGCCTGGGACCAGGCGAGCGGGAAGGAGCTGCCAAGCGACACGGCGGTGCGCCTCCAGCAACGTTTTGGCTTGAGCGAGGCCGAGGCTGACCGGGTGCTCCGCGACGTGGCCTTCGAAGCCATCGGCCAGCAGCCGGCCAGGTATGTCGCCAGCAGCGCGCAGATCTTCATCACCCACCTGTTCGGTCAGGAGCAGTACCTCGGCGGGCAGGGCAAAGAAGGGGGACGGACCCGCTTTGCCAACGTGGAGACTCGCTATGCCTTCTGGGATGAGCGGGCGAGATTCCTCCTGAACGACCCCACCCAGGCTCAGCAG
>JADZDV010000304.1 GCA_020850915.1 Chloroflexota bacterium
CGCAGCAGCCGGCGTCGGGTATCTCGAAATCGAGGCCGAGCTTCGACATCACCTGCACCTCTGCGTCCAGCCTCATGATCGAGCGGTGATGGCAGTGGGGCTGGACCAGGGCGCGACGCTCAAGCAGCGACGGTCGGAACGTCGGCGCGCGGGCTTCGAGGAACTCGCTCAGCAGGTACGTCTGCCCCTGGAGGCGGGCGGCGTCCTGGTCGTGCGGGAACAGGTTGGTCAGCTCGTCGCGGAACACGGCGGCGCAGCTCGGCTCCAGCACAACGACCGGCACGCCAGCCCGGATCTGCGCTCGCAGGGCGTGGAGGATCTGGCGAAGCTGGCGGCGCGCCAGGTCCAGCATGCCGTAGTCGTAGAGCGGCCGCCCGCAGCAGAGCGGCATGGGCGGCACGATCACCCGGAACCCGGCCGCTTCCAGCACGTCGACAGCCGCCATGGCCGTTTCCGGGTGGAAGTGATTGTTGAAGGTGTCCGGCCAGAGCAGCACCGGCTGGCCGTTTCCCCGTTGCCCGCCGCGGTGTCGGAACCACTCCTTGAAGGTCTGGCGTGCGAAGGCGGGGATGCGCCGCTGGGGGGCCATGCCCGCCGCCCAGCCGGCAACGTTGCGCAGGAGTGGCGTCTGGGTCACGAGGTTCGCGGCGTCCGGCGCCAGGGCCGCCAGCCGCGCCCAGTACATGATCAGCCCGAAGGCGTAGGCGCTGCGCGGCCTGAGACGGCCGGCGTAGTAGTGCGAGAGGAACTCCGCCTTGTAGGTGGCCATGTCCACCTGCATGGGGCACTCGCTCTTGCACCCCTTGCAGGCCAGGCAGAGGTCAAGCGCCTCCTTGACGGCCTCGCTGCGCCAGCCTCCGTCGATCGGGTCGCCCTCCAGCATCTCGTACAGCAGGTGCGCGCGGCCGCGGGTCGAGTGCCGCTCCTCGAGTGTGACCATGTAGCTCGGGCACATCGTCCCGCCGCCCTCGCGCCGACACTTGCCCACGCCCACACAGCGGCGGGTCGCGTGCGCCAGGCTGCCGCCGTCGTCAGGATAGGCGAAGTGCGTCGAGAGCGCGGGCGGGTTGTACGTGGCCCCGAGGCGCAGATTCTCGTCTAGCCGGTAGGGACGCACCACCTTACCGGGGTTCATCTTCCCAGCCGGGTCCCAGATGCGCTTGAACTCGTTGAAGGCGCCGACCAGGTCCTCACCGAACATCTTGGGCAGCAGCTCCGCCCGCGCCTGGCCGTCACCGTGCTCGCCGGACAGCGAGCCGCCGTAGCGCACCACCAGGTCAGCGGCATCCTCCACGTACGCGCGGAACCGCGCGACGCCCGGTCGGGAGATGAGGTCGAAATCCACCCGCGCGTGCACGCAGCCCTGGCCGAAGTGGCCGAAAAAGGAGCAGCCGTAGCCGTAGCGGTCGAGCAGACCGCGCAGGTCACGCAGGTAGTCCCCGAGCCGCTCTGGGGGCACGGCGGAGTCCTCCCAGCCCGGCCACGCCTCGGCGGACCCCGGCAGGTGGGCCGTGGCGCTAAGGCCGGCCTCCCGCACCTCCCACATGCCGCGCTGGGCGGCCGGGTCGGAGACGAGATTCATCCTCGGAGGATGAGTAGACCTGCTCAGCGCCTCCATCGTCTCTTGGGCGCGGGCCGTCGCCTCGTCGCCGTCTGGCCCGCCAAACTCCACCAGCAGCCAGCCGTGTCCCACTGGCAGCGCGCGGAGATCGTCTGAGTTCAGGCGTTTCTTCCTGACCGACTCGACCATCAGGTCGTCGAAGCCCTCGAGGCCGATCGGCTGGTGCGCCAGGAGTTGTGGAACGTGATCGCAGGCGGTGTAGATATCCGGGTAGCCCAGCACGAGCAGAGCGCGGCCCGGCGGGCTGTGCACCAGCCGGAGAAGCGCCCCGAGCACCGTGACACAGGTCGCCTCGCTGCCGACGAGCGCCCGAGCGACGTGAAAGCCGTTCTCCGGCAGCAGCGCCTCGAGATTGAAGCCGGAGACTCGACGTGGGATCCTCGGGAACCGACGGCGGATCTCGTCGGCATACCGATCGCGCAGGTCGTGCAGACGCTGGTAGATCTCGCCCCGCCGGCCGCCTTCGGCGACGATCCGCGCCAGCTCGGCGTCATCCGTTTTGCCGACGGTCAGCCGCAAGCCGCCGTACGTCAGGACGTCCAGCTCCTCGACGTTGTCGTCCGTCTTCCCGGCCATCAGGGCATGCGCGCCACACGAATTGTTGCCGATCATCCCGCCCAGCGTGCAGCGATCGTGGGTGGCAGGGTCCGGACCGAACGTGAGGTGATGGCGCTCCGCCTCGGCGCGCAGGTCGTCCAGGACGACGCCCGGCTGGACTCTCGCCAGCCGCCGATCGGGATCGACCTCCACGACCCGCCGCAGGTACTTCGAGCAATCCAGGACGATGGCGACGTTGCAGCTCTGGCCAGCCAGGCTCGTGCCACCGCCGCGGGGCAGGACCGGCGCGCTATGCCGTCGCGCGACCTCCACGGCACGCACGACGTCCTCTTCGTCTCGTGGCACCACCACGCCGATGGGAACCTGGCGGTAGTTCGAGGCATCGGTCGCGTAGAGGGCGCGGCTTCCGTCATCGAAGCGCACCTCGCCCCGGACGATGGCGCGTAGATCCGCCGCCAGGCTGGTTACGTCACCACTGAACCGACCGTCCACGAGCCGCGACGACTGGGAATTCATCCCACTCATGTGCTGCGCACCCCTCTCCGCGGATCAGGCTCAGCCGATCGAGCCGCGAGCGCGCCTTGAGCGCCTGAGCACCCGCGGTTCCCTCCAGCACCGACCCATTCATCGGCAACCGCGTCACACGATCGCCGACCGCTCGCGCGCAGAGAGCGTGCCGGGGACTACTGGACCGGCCAGGAAAGATCGTCTTCCGATAGGATATGAGCGTAGGCGAACGCCGACGCCTGACGAAGCGAGAGGCCGAGAAGCCGCGCGCTCTGGACGGCGACGAGGCAAGCGTGGGGGAGAACGCTCGAGGAGGCCGCTCGGAGTGGAGCGAGCCGACGAGGAGGATGAGCATGGCGCTGCGGACAAGGATCACGGAGCTGCTCGGCGTCGAGCACCCGATCGTGCTGGGCGGCATGGGCGTTGGCACGGGCAATCAGCTTGTCGCCGCCGTCTCGGCTGCCGGAGGGTTTGGTGTGCTGAGCACTACCTGGCAGGATCCGGCGACCCAGCGGACACAGATCGAGGCGATCCGTCGACAGACCGACCGTCCGTTCGGGCTGAACCAGCTTCTGTGCTTCGCCCAGGAGGAGCGCTTCGCGGCGACGCTCGAGCTGCGTCCGAAGGTGATCTCCACCGCCTGGCCCTGGAGCGACCAGGATCTGCGACCGTACTTCCAGCGGGCGCACGACATCGGCGCGCTGGTGATGCACATGGTCTCCAGCACACCAGAGGCGGTCCGCGCCGTCGAGGCCGGCGCGGACATCATCGTCGCCCAGGGCACCGAGGGTGGCGGCCACGTCGGCTGGATCGGGACGATGCCGCTGGTGCGGATGACCGTGCGTGCCGTCTCGCCAGTGCCCGTTCTGGCCGCCGGCGGCGTGGGAGACGGCGCTGGGCTGGTCGCGGCGCTGGCGCTCGGCGCGGAGGGTGCCCTGCTCGGCTCGCGTTTCCTTGCGACGCCCGAGGCGGCCGTGCCGGAGGGATTCAAGCGGACGATTATCGAGAGCGACGGCCACGACACTATACTGACCGAGATCCCGGACGTTGCCAGCGGTCGGGTGTGGCCGGGAGCCATGTCCCGGGTGCGCCGCACGCGCTTCATCGAGCGCTGGGCCGGTCGCGAGTGGGAGGTCCGCCAGCGGCGCAATGAGATCGGTCGCGACCTCGAAGCCGCTCGCAAGCGCGATGACCCAGACGAGTACAGCATTGGCGTCGGCCAGACGGCCGGGCTCATCGACCAGATCAAGCCGGCCGGCCAGATCGTGCGAGAGATCGCCGAGGAGGCGGAGGCGATCATCGCGAGTCGGCTCCGGAGTCTGCTGGCCGGAGCGCCGGTTCGCGAGGAGCGTCCCAAGAACCGCCTGGGCAGTCCCGGGACGTGCTCGCCGAGCGCCGCGGCTAGCCGCGGCGCTCGGCGAGCACGTCCCGGGACTGCCCAGGCGGTTCTTGGGACGCTCCTCGCGA
>JADZDV010000305.1 GCA_020850915.1 Chloroflexota bacterium
AGGCGTCCCAGACCATGGCCGTCTCATCCCCGATCTCCGGCGCCGCGGTCGCCTACCTTCGCTCTGGATGACAGAGGGCTCTCTGCTGGACGCTTCATCCTGTTGCGCTATCCACGAGACCTTCAGCGCAGGACCGGCGCCGGCTTCAGATCTGAGAAGAGCTCCGGGTACGTCTCGATCGTCTTGTTGATGTAGGTCAGGTTCATGTACTTCGCAAGGTCGATCGGAGCCTTGAGGGTCTTCGCGTCCAGAAGCGCCTTCATGTCCGCCTCGAGCCCTTCCTTTGTAAAGGTCGAGACGCGCGGGTCGTAGTACATGAACTTGATCGCGCGCTGGGTCGCGTTCTGATCCAGCCCGGAGATCCAGCGCGAGGCGACCGCGACGGCCTCGTTCGGGTTCTGGCGCGCGTACGCCGCCGCCTCGGCGAAACCGTCCACCATCTTCTGGACGGTGCCCGGGTCGGACGCGATCACGTCTGGCCGGGTCACCATCGTCCCTGCGAAGCTGACGTTACCGCCGCCGCGCACCAACAGGGTCGCGTCCCTGGTGGTGTCCAGCGCCATGACGCCGTACGGCTCGATCGTCACCAGAGCGTCAATCTGCCCGGTCGCTAGCGCCTGCGGATGGTTGGCCTGGGGCACGTTGATGATCTCGACCTGGTCGTAGGTCATGCCGTTCCTGGCCAGAATCGAGCGCAGGAAGGGCGGCGAGGTGCCCTGGGCCACCATGCCGAGCTTCTTACCCTTCAGGTCCGCGACTGTCTTGACCTTCGGGCCGCCGATCAGGGTGAAGGCGTCGTCAGCGAAGTTGCGGGTGGCGTCGCCCACCGCGCTCGCGATGACGACGACCTGCAGCCCCTGCCCCAGGGCTGGTAGCAGGGCGCCGTTGACCTGGTAGCCGAAGTCGGCCTCTTTCGCCTGGAGAGCGTTGACCTGGTCCGAGCCCTGGACGAGCTGCTTGGGGCGAACGTCCAGCCCGCGCTTGACCCAGATGCCCTTGTCAACGCCGACGTACCACGGCACGCCGATCAGGTTGTTGCCGATCACGATGTTGACCGTCCTGGTCGGGCCGCTGGGCGCGGAGGCCGCGGCTGACGCGGCCGGTAAACCGGCCGCCGCCACGGCTGGCCCGGGCGAGGCGGCGGCCGGTCCCGCCGCTGGCGCGCTCGTCGCGGCGGTGGCTGGCTTGGCCGCTTCCGCCGGCTTGGCCGTTGGCGACACGGCCGGCGTGGGCGAGCAGCCCGCCACGAGCAGCGTCGCGGCCAGCGCGACCGTCACGCCTCGCCAGAGATTGCCAGTCTGAGATCTCGTCACTCCGCTCAAACCCCCCTCCCTTTCCATCCCAATGACTGCTGTCCATCGGAGACACGGGCCCTGGTTCCCATCGTCCGCCCCTTCGCGCCTGTCCCGTTGCATCGTAAGCGCCGGCGTCAGGGACCGCGCGAATTTCCAGCCACGCCGCCCGTTGTCTCGCCGGACCCTGTCCTCTTGCCTCCCTTGCCCGTGATGGGGCAGCCGCGAATGGGCACGCGCGGATGGAGCTGAGGCCGAACGGGCAACTCGCCCCGTGCCAGCTGGTGAAGCTGCTCGGCGCGGACGGTATGGCCGAGGTCTGGCACAGTCGTCCAGGATGCGCCGCTGGAGCAGGCGCTCGTACCACCGCTCGAAAGGGGCGGCAGATGGGCGGACACCGCCCAGCGGGCAGCGTCCGCTCTGGCCTCAGTATCCGAGGCAGAAGGCGTCGCTCAGCGCCACACCCACGTCTGGCCGAGCTCCTATCCTGGAATCGGCTTCAGGTCGCTCAGGAACTGTGGGTACTGCTTCACGACCGCCTGGCCGACCGCGAGGTCGAGGCCCTTCTCGAAGGGAACTGGCTGCTTGGCTTTCTTCTGCTCGATCTGCTCTTTCATGTCCAGGTCCCAGGACTGCTGGACCAGGGCCGAGCTGCGAGGATCGAAGTGCAGGTGTGAGACCGCCTTGACGGCAACGTCGCCGTTGATGCCGCGGAGCCAGCGAGGCACGACGTCACCAACAACCTCCCGCTGCGTCCGGGTGATGTAGGCTGCCTCGACGAAGCCCGCGGCCAGCTTCTCCACCTTCTCCTTGTTGGCAGCGAGCCACTCGTTCGTCGCGCAGAGGGCGATCCGCTGCGCCACGTAGCCGCCGCCCCGGCTCAGCAGCTTAGCGTCCGGATGGGTCGAGAGCACCAGCTCGCCGTACGGCTCGGTCGTCACGACGGCGTCTACGCCGCTATCGAAGACGGTCGGCATGTTCGCCGAGGTGGAGTTCAGGTACTCGTTCGCGTCGATCGGAATGCCGTTCTTGGTCAGGACAGACTTCAGATACGTGTCCTGGGTGTTGCCGATCGAGCTACCGATCTTCTTACCCCGCAAGTCCTGGAGTGTCTTCACGCTGGACTTGCCTGGCGCAATGATCGAGAAGAGATCGTCTGGCTGGAGGGTCAGGGCATCGTTCAGAATGAGCAGGAAACCCTTGATGGTGAGACCCTGGTCGATCGCCACCTGCAGGGTCGTCATGGCCGAGACGCCGGTATCCAGCTCGCCCACCTGGATACCCTTCGCAACGGCCGGGCCGCTGTCCAGGATGCGGATCTTGACGTCCAGACCGTGCTTGAGGAAGATGCCCTTGTCCACGCCGATGAACCACGGGGCGTACAGGATGTTGTTGGCGACGCCCACGCTCAGGGTCTCGACCGGACCGGCCGCGGCGGGCGACGCGCCGGCCGAGGCGGCCGCGGCGGGTGAGGCGGCTGCGCCGGCAGCGCCCGGCGAGGCGACCGGCGCCGCGGCGGCTGGCGAAGCAGCGGGAGCTGCCGGGACGGCTGGCGCCGCGGGGGCGGCCGGCTTGGCGGGCGCCGAGGTCGGTGCCTCGACGGCCTTGGGCGTGGGCGGCGGGGCGCCGCTGCACGCGGCGAGGCTGGTCGAGAGGACCATCATCGCAAGAACAGCCAGGCGGCTGGAGCTACAGGCGCGTCGTCGGTTCACAGATGCCTCCCGGGCGATATTCCCCCTGGGGATGTCCGGTCTCTCCGAGCCAGCCGCGCCGGGTCCAGCCACAGCGGCTGGCTCGACCGAGCGGCTGGCATCGTAGCATCCACTCCGGGGGAGCACAACTGTTCCTCCAGCAAGCGGCGACTCGACACGACGTCATACTTTAGATTATCATCTAATTAGATGCGCGTGGAATCACGGAGGTGGTGATGGGTGAGGAGGAGCAGCGGGTAGCGCTCCAGCTCCTACGAGCGCTGGCGGATGAGAGCCGGTTGAAGATCGTCGGGTTGCTGGCACATGGCGAGCGGAGCGTCGACGAGCTGGCAGAGGCGTTGAAGCTGCGGGCACCCACGGTGTCGCACCACCTGGCCCGGCTGCGCGAAGCGACGCTGGTCACGATGCGCACAGAGGGCACGGTCCATCTCTATCGGCTCGAGATGGGTCCGCTGCGCCGGATGAGCAAGGAGCTGCTCAGTCCCGAGCGGATGGCGTCACTGGTGGACGAAGCGGAAGCTGGCGCGTGGGAGCGGAAGGTGCTCCGCCAGTCCTTCGACGGCGATCGTTTGAAGCTGATCCCGATGAGCCGCAAGAAGCGGGACGTTATCCTCGACTTCCTGGCGAGCCGGTTCGAGCCGGGTCGGCGTTATGCCGAGAAGCAGGTCAACGAGGTCTTGCTGCGGCACCATGCCGATTACGCCACCCTCCGGCGGGAGCTGATCGAGGGCGGCTGGATGGAGCGCGATCACGGCGTCTACTGGCTGGTGGATGGGGAGCGCCAGCCTCGCGGGAGCGAACAGATCGTCCGGGTCAACGCCGAGGCCGGCGTCCGCTGGCGCCTCGTCCGTCGACCGAGTCGGGGCGGGGCCACCGCCTTCTAGCACGTGGCCGGCGCTGCTCAGCGACGATAGAGTCCGTGGGCCTCGATGTAGCGCACGACCGGGTCTGGCGTCAGGTAGCGGATCGGCTGGCGCTCCGCGACCCGGCGCCGAAGATCCGTCGAAGAGACGTCTACACCGGGCGCCCACAGAAGACGGATACGGTCCGCGAGTCGCCGGAGATCGGGCGGGAGGCGCTGCAGGTCGACCTCCCGCTGGCCCGGTCTGTGGACCGCCACCAGGGTGCACAGCTCCAGGATCCGCGCTGGCTCGTGCCAGGTAGGGAGATCCGCCAGGGAGTCCATCCCCACGAGAAAGAACAGCTCGGCTGAGGGATACTCCGTCCCCAGGCGCTGGAGGAGGTCGAGTGTGAAGGAGGGCCGACCGGCCTCCAGGTCGGCCCGGCACAGCTCGAAGCGCTCGTCGCTGGCGATGGCAAGCTCCGTCATGCTGACGCGGTGCTCGAGCGCGCTGACCGGCTCGCCCAGCTTGTGGGGCGGGCAGCCCGCCGGCGTGAAGAGCACCCGCTCCAACTGGAGGGCGTGATAGGACTCCTGGGCGACAACGAGGTGGCCGTAGTGCGGCGGATCGAACGTGCCGCCGAGCATCCCCAGCCGGCTCACTCGCCCCATTCCACTTCGAAGCGACCGATGCTCACCGTATCGCCCGGCTCCGCCCCGGCCTGCTCGAGGGCGTCCAGGATGCCCATCTTCCGCAGCGTCCGCTGGAACAGCTCGATCGCCTCGGGGTTCTGGTCGTCCGTCATGTTGGCCATCCGCTCGATCCGCTTGCCGTGGACGAGATACAGGTCGCCCTGGCGCTCGACCCACCAGACGTCATCTTCGGCTCCCAGGCGGTACACCCGTACCTGCTCCCGCTCCGGCGACGCCTCGACCGGCAGGCCAGCCAGCCGCTCGGAGAGCGCCTCGAGCAGCTCCAGGATGCCCTGACCGGTCAGCGCCGAGATGCCGAGCGCGGACACCTTCCGCGCTTCGCAGGCCGCCCGCATCTCCGGCCAGCGCTCGCTGGCCGCTGGCAGGTCGAGCTTGTTGACGGCAACCAGGGAGGGCTTTTCGATCAGCGTCCTGTCATACAGCTCCAGCTCGCGCCGGAGGGCCTCCAGGTCGCCGATGGGATTCTCGGCGCTGCCATCCACGACGTGCAGCAGCAGGCGCGCTCGCTCGATGTGGCGCAGGAAGCGGTGGCCGAGCCCGGCGCCGAGATGAGCCCCTTCGATCAACCCGGGAATGTCGGCGATCGTGAAGTTCACCTCCGGCCGCTCGGCCACCCCAAGGTTGGGCGTCAACGTGGTGAAGGGGTAGGCGGCGATCTTCGGATGCGCGCGCGAGGCGGCGGCCAGCAGGCTCGACTTGCCGGCGTTCGGAAAGCCGACCAGTCCTATGTCGGCGATCGTCTTCAGCTCCAGGCGCAGCCACCGCTCTTCAGCCGGCTCGCCCCTCTGGGCCACCCGGGGCGCCTGGTTGGTCGAGGTGGCGAAGTGGACGTTGCCCAGCCCGCCGCGTCCGCCGCGCGCCACCATGACCACCTCGCCAGCCCGGCTGATGTCAGCGAAGAACCCCTCCTCCGTGCCGATCACCGTCCCGAGCGGGACGCCTATGACGACGTCCTCCCCCTTCTTGCCGTGCATCTTCTTGCCGCGGCCGTGCCCGCCGCGACCGGCCCGAAAGTGGCTGTGGTGGCTGAACTCCAGCAGGGTATCCATCCCCGGGTCGCCGCGCAGGTACACGCTCCCGCCACGCCCCCCATCACCACCATCCGGCCCGCCCAGGGGCACGAACTTCTCGCGACGAAAGCTCGCGGCCCCGTTCCCACCATCTCCCGCCTTCACGAAGATCCGAGCCAGGTCGATCCCGCTGCGCTCGGCGTTCTTGCCTGTGTCTCGTTGTGTCTCTGTCATGGTCGTGCCGGCCTGCCGGACTGAATGGTCGTCCGGCCAGGTCGGCTTCCTCTCAGTCTTCTTTCCTATTCTCTTCTACTGTAATGGTTATCGTCGCCGACGTAGGGGTGTGGATACTGGGGAAAACCTGGAGCGGTAGATGGGACGCTCAGAACGAGAGACGCTGTGGAAAGGTGACGCCGGGCGGCGGGAAACCGGCCGGATCGGCGGCGTCAGACCGCGTCCGGGCGGGGCGATCGCGGGAGCACGGCGGAGACACAGGGGGAAACTCATCACAGAGTCGTGATATTTCCACAGCGAGGAAGCGGACAATCCCCAGGACGGGGAGAGTTATCCACAGAGAGAGTGTGGATAACCGGCCGGGCCGTTAACTGGCGCTGACGCTGACGCTGGAGCTCGCGCGGAGCAGGTCTCGGATCGCCTCGACGTGAGCGGCGACCTGGGCGTCGCGCCGGAGATCGGCGGCGATCTTGTGGCAGCCGTGCATGACGGTGGAGTGATCGCGCGAGCCGAGCAGACGCCCGATCTCCGGCGTGGAGAGCTTCAAGTCTTCGCGAAGGAGGTACATCGCCAGGTGGCGCGGTCCCACGACCCGCTTGTCGCGCGTCTTGCCGCGCAGGTCCGCCAGGGAGACGCTGGCGTAGCGGGCCACGACCTGGAGCAGCGTGTCAGGACTGAGAGTGGAACGGCCCACTGATGGAGCGATCACACCCTGGAGCGCCTCGGCGGCCAGATCGACGGTGATGGGCTTGCGCTGGAGGTGGGAATAGGCCAGGACGCGGTTGAGGGCACCCTCCAGCTCGCGAATGTTGCTGCGCGCCTTGCGGGCGACAAACTCCAGCGCGTCGCCCGGGATGGCGGCGGCGTGGCCGTTGAGCTTGGAGCGAAGGATGGCGATGCGCGTCTCGAGGTCTGGCTGCTGGATGTCGGCGATCAAGCCCCAGGCAAAGCGAGAGCGGAGGCGCTCCTCGACGGTGGGGATCTCGCCGGGTGGGCGGTCGCTCGACATGACGATCTGCGCGCCCGACTCGTGGAGGGCGTTGAAGGTGTGGAAGAACTCCTCCTGCGTCCGCTCCTTGCCGGCCATGAACTGGATGTCGTCGATCAGGAGCAGGCGCGTCAGACGGTACATCTGGCGGAACTCCTCCGTGCGATGCTGCCGGATGGAGTCGATCAGGTCGTTGGTGAAGCGCTCGGAGGAGACGTAGGTGATGTGGAGACCCACCTTGCGCACTTCGTGCCCGATGGCGTGGAGCAGGTGCGTCTTGCCGAGGCCCACGCCGCCGTAGATGAAGAGCGGGTTGTAGCGAAGGGCTGGCTCCTGGGCCACGGCCACCGCCGCGGCGTGGGCCAGCCCGTTGTTATTGCCGACGACGAGCGTCTCGAACGTGTAGCGGGGATTGAGCGGCGAGCCGGATGAGGGCGGGGAGCGCGGCTCCCGCGGACGATCGGGGGGTGGCTCGAACGGGGACGCGGCGGGATCCTCGCCGAAGAGGGGTGTCGGTCCGAGGGGTGTCGGTCCGGTACCCTTCGCGATGGAGATAGGCTGGAACCGCACGTCGAGCGGACGTCTGGCGATGTCCGCGAGGGCGCGGCGGACGAGCGGGACGAAGCTACGCTCGAGGGTGGGCTGAAAGTTCGGGTTGTGAACGCCGACGACCAGGGTGTCACCCTCGAGCTCCAGGCCAACCGTCTCGCTGAAGTAGGTCTGGTAGTTGGCCCGGTTCATCATCAACTGGAGCTGGCCGAGCGCGATCTGCCAGAGCTGGCCGGGGTCGGACATGGGGAGCCAGGGCTCCTTCGGAAGAGGGTAGGAGTCTCATCCTAGCATCGGCCCGCGGACATTGCGCTCCCAAAGCTGTCTCAAAGTGACCGGTTTGCGCGGGCTTCGAGGGGGCGCTGCTCCGGTCGTGCGACGGGCGGACCGGTGTGACGGGGCGCGCGGAGGGCGAGCAGGAAGCCGGCGAACAGCAGGCTCAGGCCGACGAGCTGGCCGAGGGCGAGGCCGGCGGTGAAGCCGAAGCGCGTCAGGCCGCTGGTGAAGCTGGGGACCAGGGCGCCGGCGGCGACCAGGAGATTGGCCGAGGCGCGGGCGGTGAGACCGCGCCGCGAGAGCTCCAAGGCGCCGTGCAGGGCGCCGCCACAGAGAGCGACCGCGCCGAAGATATTGAAGAGGGGCGTGGTGATCCGAATCTCGAAGGGGTAGGCCTGGCCGGAAGGGTTGACGCCGGGCGGAGGGAGCTGGGCGAGGTCGAGCTTGACCAGGAAGACGAGCGGCAGGACGAGCAGCGTGCCAAAGACCAGGACGGACAGGACAGCATGGGACACGCCGCGCGGGGCGAGCAGATAGAACGTGCCCATGCCCAGGTAGGCGGCGGTGAGGAACGCGCCGGTGAAGTACCACCAGCGATAGAGGAGAGGTGACCAGCCGGCGGCCATGCCGTAGGCCTGCGTGGCCGTGCTAACGGCGTAACAGAGCAGGCCGATCGTCCAGACGAGGCTGGAGGGATGGCGGCGCCGGCGCCAGCGCTGGACGACCAGCGTGGCGAAGACGAGGCTCAGCAGGGCGGAGGCCGAGGACAGAAGAGAGGCGACGCTCGTAGAGAACCGCTCAAGGAAAGGCTGAGGGAAATGGTACCAGGGCGGTGCAGAACGGCGAGAAACACCGGTTGTGCCTGCTCGAAACGCGGCAATTTGGGCAAGAAGCGTGAGGCGGCCAGCTATCTCGGTTGACGGAGCGGGTACACTCAGAGGGCGGAGCCGCCGCGCGACGGATCTGGCCAGGCGTCGCGCACGCCTAGAGTGAGCTGGCGGCACGCATGGGTCCAGCCAGGAGGTCTCTTTGCGAGGACGGAGCCTTGGCTGGCAGGCGGCCGTGGCCGGCTTGCTGGTGCTGCTCGCAATGCTCCCGGAGGCGGATGGGCTGGCGCGGATGGGCGCCCTCCCAGCCCACGCCGCCGACGAGGCGGTCTCCTTCGCGCCGCCCCTGACAGCTCAGCAGCGGCTGCTGGATTTCAGCGTCCAGGCGGTCCTCCCGGACGGTCTGGCGATCGGCGTTGGAGCGCGCGGCCAGCGCGTAGAGGCGGTGGACCTCCAGTCGAACCAACGTCGCTGGTCGGGAGAGATTCGTCCGGGACAGATCAGTTGGGTGAGCGCCGCGGAGGGAGCCGTTGTCGAGGTGGTCGACGGCCAGATGTTCGGCCTGAACGCCGCGACCGGTCGAGAGCGCTGGCGGGTCTGGGCGCCAGACTATCGGTTGACGTACGGCACGCGGCCCGTGATACAGGGCGGCGTGGTCTTCGTGGGGGCGCGGACGAGCGATGGCGCCATCGGAGGCGCCTATTCAACGGTTCTCGCCTACCGGCTGACGGATGGGTCTGCTCTGTGGCAGGGGCCGCGCTGGCAGCCGGACGAGGGCAAGCTCCAGTCCGAGTTGCTGGTCGGCGCTGGTCGGGTCTTCCTACGCCGTGGGTGGGAGGTGCTGGCGCTTGACGCGGGGAGCGGGTCGTTGCTCTGGAGCAGTCAACTGGGGCCGGCGGCTGGGGCGGCGCTCACCCTGGTAGACGGGTACCTCTTCACCGTCTCGAAGCCGACCGGGGACCAAGCGGTCGAAGTCACGTCGATGGATGGTCTGACTGGCCGAGTGGACTGGCGCCAGACGCTGCCGGCGGACACGCGGCTGCCGCGCCTTGGTCCGGTGGTGGCTGGGGGTCGGCTCTACGTCGCGCTGGGCAGCCGGCTGTACGCTCTGGACCAGACGAAGGGCGGCGTCCAGTGGAGCCTTGATCTGGAGGCGATCGCGCCGGTGGCGCGGCTGGCCTCGATCTCCCGCGAGCTTGGAGCGCCGGTCGTGGCGGGCGCCACCGTGTTCCTGGCCGATGGAGAGTACCTGGCGGCCGTCGACGGCGCGAGCGGACGGGTGCTCTGGCGCAGCGACCCGGGCATCTCCGGACCGGTCAAGCGCTCCGAGCGCGGACTGCTGGTCAGCACGAGCGCCTCTCCGGGGCCGCGGACGGACCTGCTGGTCATGCGGACCGCGGGGCCTGTCGACGAGAGCCAGCCGCCAACCACGGCGCGAGACTGGCTGAGTCGTGCGATGGAGCAGCACGCCCGCGGCCGGGACGCGGCCGCGCGGGACTCGGTGGCGGCCGCCTTCCGGCTGGATCCTGCCTCCGTGCTGGACGACGAGGTGCTCCTGCCGTTCTTCGGAAAGGTCGATCTCACCGGCCCGTTGCTGCCGCGAACGGCTGGCCGGCTGCAGCGCGCGGAGATCGAATACACCTGGGTGGGCTTTGCACCCCGGAGCTGGATTCAGCTCACCTACCAGGTGGACCGCGACAACGAGAACGCGCACCTGCGAGGGCAGGGCTACCGGCGAGGAGGCACCGGGCCAGAGGCGCTCCGCTCCGTCGACCGGGTCCTCGCGAGCGAGGCGCTTGACCGGCTGGCAGCGGGCCTGCGCAACTTCGTACCGACGCCCCGGACGTTCGGCGTGATCACCCACCGGGACGACTATCCACGGGTCGAGGCGCGGCTGCAGTTTGAGGGCGGGCAGCGCGTGCTGCTCAGCTCGTCGTCGAACACTGTGGGGATGATCCCCTGGCATGCCGAAGTGAATGGCAGAGTGTACGTGCAGTACTCGGCCCAGACAGCGATCCACCTGCTCCACCTGCTGCACGAGGCTGCGCCGGAGACCTGGAACGAAGTACCGCCCGCGGAGGTGGGGGCCAGCTCGGTAGACCGCCGCTGGAACCACCCGGTCATTCAGTAGGCCGTCTACCAGGAGGCCGTCAACCAGTTGCCGGTCGACGCGCGCGAGCGAGCCTCTGAGGGATCCCCTCGTGGAAGGCGGTCCTTGCCAGGCGTGCACCCACGGCGGCGGGGGAGCATGGGGCGTCTGACATGTAGAATGGTGCATGTCCGGCGCAAAGATCCTGGTCGTAGACGACGATCCGAATATGGTCAGCATGCTGCGGCGGACCCTCGGCTTCGAGGGGTACGTGGTGACGACGGCGATGGACGGCGAGTCTGCGCTGCGTTGTGCCGAGGCCGAGCGGCCAGACGTGGTGGTGCTGGATGTGATGCTGCCCGGCGCCAGCGGCCTGGAGGTCTGCGAGCGGCTGCGAACGCGGGGTGACACCTCGATCCTGCTCTTGACCGCGCTCGGCTCCGTGCCAGACCGCGTGGCCGGGCTGGACGCCGGGGCGGACGACTATCTGCCGAAGCCGTTCGCCGTGGATGAGCTGCTGGCGCGGGTGCGCGCGCTGTTGCGGCGGGCGACGCCGGAGCGGGTGGAAGAGCTGCGCTTCGCCGACCTGGATCTGGTCCCCTCGACGCGGGAGGTCCGGCGCAACGGGCAGACCGTCGAGCTGACAGCGCGGGAGTTCGACCTGCTGGAGTTCTTCCTGCGTCATCCACGACAGGTGCTGACGCGCGAGGTCGTCTTTCAACAGGTGTGGGGCTACGACTTCCTGGGCAGCTCGAACGTGATCGACGTGCACGTCAAAGCGCTGCGAGAGAAGCTCGAGGCCAACGGCGAGCGGCGTCTGATCCACACCATTCGGGGTGTGGGCTACAGCCTGCGAGATACGTAAATGCCCATTCGCCCGCGGCTCACCCTGTGGTACGGGCTGCTGCTCGGCCTGAGCCTGCTGCTCTTCTGTGTCGCCTTCTACCTTGCCCTGCAATCAGCCCTGGAGCGGGACTTTGACGCGACGCTCCGCGTGCGGGCGCTCCAGATCGAGCGGGAGCTGGGCAGCGCCAACCAGGACGTGGCCGAGCTCAGCCCTGCCGCGATCAGCCAGGAAGCTCTCGAGCCGCCAACGCTCGGCGAGGCCCCAGAGCCGGGGGTGTACGTTCAAGTCCTGACGCGGGGCGGCGAGATCCTGGCCACCTCGGGAACGCTGCTGCCTGTCGATCGGATCCTGGTGGCCCAGGCCGTGGCCGGACGCGAGGCGTTCGTCACGCTCAACCTGGGGGGAGGCCAGCAGCTCCGGACGCTGTACCGACCGATCCGCGGTCGCGACCACGTGATCGGACTGGTGCAGGTTGCCGAGACGCTCCAGCTCGTGCAGGAGACGATGCGGGACACGCGGAACCTGATGCTGGCCGGGGCGACCGTGCTGATGGTCGCGGCGCTGGTCAGCGGCTGGGTCGTGACCCGGCGCGCGCTCGCGCCGGTGGCGGCGGTGACGGAGGCGGCGCACCACATCGCCGAAACCGGGCGGTTCAATCGCCGCCTGGCGCTGGGTGCGCCGCGTGACGAGCTGAGCGCCCTCGCCGCCACGTTTGACGTGATGATCGATCGCATCGAACGGACCCTCCGGCAGCAGCGTGAGTTCCTCGCGGACACGTCACACGAGCTACGGACACCCCTGACGGTGATCCGCGGCAATCTCGACTTCGTGCGGCGGGTCACGACCGACCCGGCCAGCCTCGAGTCGCTGCGCGAGGCGGAGGTCGAGGCGGTGCGAATGAGCCGCCTGATCAACGATCTGCTCATGCTCGCGCAGGAGGACGCCGGGCAGTTCCTGGCGCTCCGCGAGGTGCCGCTCGACCGGCTGCTCCAGGAGCTGGGAGAGCAGGCTCAGGCGCTGACCGAGGACCAGCGAGTTGAGGTCGAGGCGGCGGCGGAAGTCTCGACGCTCGCAGACCCGGACCGCCTGCGCCAGGCGATCTGGAACCTTTTTCAGAACGCCATGCGCTACACGCCAGCGGGCGGCTGCATCACGCTGGCCCTGCGGACTGGCGCCGGCGAGGTTGCGCTGGAAGTCTCCGACAATGGGCCGGGCCTCCAGCCGGGCCACGAGGCGCGGATCTTCGAACGCTTCTATCGGATCGACCCGTCCCGCGACAGGGCGACCGGCGGCGCGGGCCTGGGGCTGGCGATCGTGCGGCACATCGCGGAGGCGCACGGCGGCCGCGTGGTGCTGGTGAACCAGCCAGGCCAGGGGGCCACGTTCAGGATCGTTCTGCCGATTCGCCACGCGGAGGAGAGCGCGCCCGCGACCGGCGCGCTCCGGCCACGGCGGGCCACGCCGGCGTCGGCGTGAGGCTGCCGTCCGCGCGCCGCCGCGGCGGGCTCGCGTGATGCGAGTTCTCCAGCGCCAGGCGCCGGGCTCATCCCCTGAGTTCGCGGCGCTCCGTTACCGGATACAGCAGATTGCGCACGGAGACGACGGCTGGTGGGCGCGCAGACGCACCGTGACGTTCCGCGGGCTGGTGAATGGGGGCAGGCGTCATGATCGGCACACCGGCGCGACAGATTGTCTCCGCGGGCCTCCTGACCGGGCTGGTCGTCGGCGGCGTTGTCCTGGCCATGCGCATCGCGCCGGCGCTGCGGTTCGCCTATCCGCTGGCGCTCCTGCCGCTCCTGGCGACCGGGCCGCTCGCGGCGCGGGGACACCGCTCACCGTGGCGCCGAGCGATCGTCGGCGGGCTGGGTGGGGCTCTCGGCGGCGCGCTAGTGGCCGGCGAGCTGGCGCTGGCGGTGAACTGGCTGGGCGAGTCCAGATGGGCACTGCTCGGCCCGGCCACGGCCAGCCCAATGCCAACTCTGCCGCGGTTCGACCTGTTCCCCGCGCTGACCTGGCCACAAGAGGACATCCTGATCCTGGAACCGCCGCTGGCCGCCCTCCTGGCGGTCGTCTACGGTCTCGTGGTCGCGGCGCCAAGGACCGGGCTCCAGGCGCGCCTGCTGCGGGCCGTCTCGGCGCACTCCGCTTCCGTGCGGCAGAAGCTGACGCTCGCCTTCGCCTCCGTAGTGTGCCTGGCGGTAGCCATCGCCTGGACCGGGTTCAGCGCGCTGGAAGACAGCCACCTGCGCGGTCATCGCCTTCAGCTCCAGGTGGACTGGGCGGGCCACCTGGACAGCCTGACGGCCTCCCTGAACGCGACCGAGCGCACCATGACGGAGGCGGCGACCGCGGAGGCGCGCCAGACCGTGCTAACCCAGCTTGCCAGGGACCACGCCTCAGTCGTGGAGCACCTGCGCGGCGCGCCGCGCCACCCGGAGATCTGGCTAGCACCGCAGGTCCTGACGAGCACGGCTGAGCGCTATCGGGCCGAGGTAGACGCGCTGGACACAGCCGTCACGGAGTACCAGGAGGCGGCCGAAGGTGTGGCCCCGGGCGACCGAGGGGGCGAGGTGGCCATGATCGGCGTGGCCAACGCTGCCAACGCTGCCAACGCTGCCGACGCGGCGATACTGGCTCTACAGATGCGCGTTCGCAACGACTTGCGCGTTGACCTCGACAGCAGCGATTTCGACCATCACGCCGATCTGATGCGCATCATGGCGCTGGTGGTCCTCTCGGCCACCCTGGCGGTGGTCATCTCACGCGCGATCTCGGGCATGGTCACCGACCGGTTGGCGGAGGCCGGCAAGCACCTGAGCCGCCTGGCGCGGGGCGATTTTTCCGGCCGGCTGCTGGCGACCAGCGGCGACGAGCTCGGGCGACTGGCACGGGAGCTGAATCGCGTGACCGCGGAGCTGGACCGGCTCTACCGTGCCGAGCGCGCGGCCCGGGAAACGGCACAGGAGCTGGCTGCTCGGGAGCATCAGCTCGCGGCGGCGAAGGAGTTCTGGGCGCACACGCTCGTCCACGACCTGCGGAGCCCGCTCTCGAGCGCGATCGGCTTCAGCGAGCTGCTGAGCCACGGCCGGCTGGGCGAGCTCGCCCCGCGGCAGGCGGACGCGGTCGCGGAGATCGAGCGCGCCTCCAGCCAGGTCACCGTGCTGATCCAGGACATCCTGGATGTGTTCCGTATGGAGCAGTCCACGCTGTCGTTGGATCCCGAGCGATGCACCGCCGCCGAGCTGGTGGCGGCAGCCTGCGAGTCGGTGCGCCGGCCGGGCCGGCAGGCGCCGGTGCAGGCGATCGAGGCCGGTCTGTGGGTGCAGGGCGATCGGCGTCTGCTGGAGCGCACGCTCACAAACCTGCTGGAGAACGCCTACAAGCACGCCGGCGAGCAGGCGAGCCTGTTTGTGTCCGCGGCCAGCGGCCTGAACGGCACCGTGACGCTGGCCGTGGAGGACGATGGGCCAGGCATTCCGCCAGAGGCCCGGACGCGGATCTTCGAGCGGTTCTCTCAGGGCTCCAGGGCCAAGCAGGGCGCTGGCCTGGGGCTGACGTTCAGCAACCTGGTGGTCCAGAGTCACGGCGGCCGGCTATGGGCGGAGACGTCGAGCAGGATGGGTGGCGCGCGCATCTGCCTGGCCGTACCCGGGATCGCACGCACGCCCGAGCCTGAGGGACCGGGGCGGAACGCTGTCCTGGACGCGGTACCACCCATGGCGTCGTTCGACGTCGAGCCGGCAGCGCCGGTTGGGACGTCGGGAGAGCGGTAGCGCCGGCCTCGCGGCCTGGCCGCGCGAGGAGACGGTCGAGTACGGACGTCCGAGCGAGGCTGAGGTGGGGTACACTGTCCTGTCCCTGACCTCATGGCGACAACTTCCCGGCGATCCCCACGTACGCGCGCGCAGCCCCGGCTCTGGCAGATGCTGGGGCTGGTCCTGGTCGGTCTCTTGATGGCGCTGCTGTGCGCCGAGATCGCCATCCGGATCGTCCGGCCGCTCGGCTCGGCGCCGCTGCTGCCGCTCGAGTATCACGGCGATACCCTCCGGAAGATCATGGCCGGCGAGACGCTCGTGCGGTTCGATGCGGAGCTTGGTTGGACCCTGCTCCCGGGAGCGGAGCAGCTCGGGCTGGACGTCTGGTACCGCGTGAATAGGGCCGGCATGCGGGCTGACCGGGAGCACCCGCTCCAGCCACCGCCGGGGGTCCGGCGCTACATGGCCTATGGCGACTCCTTCACCTTCTGCGAGGAAGTCGAGATCGAAGACTGCTGGACCAGCCGGCTGGAGAAGGCGCTGCCGCGGACGGAGGTCCTCAATCACGGGGTCATGGGCTACGCGCCGGACCAGGCGTTCCTGAGCTGGCAGCGCGATGGCCCCCAGTATCAGCCGTGCGCCGTGCTCATCGGCCACCTGACGGAGAACATCAACCGGCTGGTGAACCGGTTCCGGCCGTTCTACCTGCCTGACACCGGCATCACCCTGGCGAAGCCACGCTTTGCGCTCCAGAACGGACAACCGCGGCTCATCCCCAGCGGGGTTGAGCAGCCAGAACAGCTTTTCGACGCGGGCTGGGTGGAGCGGCAGCTCGGCGCTGGCGACGACTGGTACTTCCCGGGGCTGTTCGTGGGCAATCCGCTTGACGTGCTGGACGTCTCACGCGTGACGCGCTCGGCGGTCTACCGCCGACAGGTGGGCGATGTCTGGTCCGCGGCCTGGTCGGCGCAGCACTACCGGCCCGGGAACTCCTGGTTCGAGGTGACGGTGGCGGTCCTGCAGGCGTTCGCTGAGGACGTCCGGGCGCACGGAGCCACGCCAGTGATCGTGATCTTCCCCACGCGGGACGAGCTCGAAGTGCTCCGCAAGTCGAACGAGCGGCCGTACGGCGAGCTGGTCCAGGCGCTCCGAAAGAAGAACCTGGCCGTGGAAGACCTCGGCGACCGGCTGGTGGAGCAGGCGAAGAGCGCGGCGCTCGGCAGCATCGTCGGCAACCATTACCGACCCCTGGGAAACCAGGTCGTGGCAAAGAAGCTCGCGACGGATCTGCCGAAGCTCACCGCCGCGACCTGCGACGACGGTTAGCTCTCGTCCTCGTCGTCCTCATCCTCGTCGTCGGCGAAGCCTTCGACGTCGTCGATCGTCTGCGAGACAGCCCGGTAGGCGCGATCGAACGCTGCCAGGCGGAGGTCGACCGCCTGGTCCACCGAAGACGGCGGAAACTCAATCTCATCCAGCAGGTCAGAGACTAGCTCGATCTTCGCCACGATGACCTGTTCGTAGTCGGTGTAGCTCATGCACTCCTCTCGTTGCTCGTTCTCTCGTCTCGGGACTTCTAACCGTAACGGGAGGGAGGCATCTGAAGGACGCACGGGGGTGCGCCGGGGCGCGGCCAGGGTATACTAGGAGTGCGCTCGAAGACCAACGCGGGTATCGCGTGCGGTCAGCACACCGATCCCGGCAACGCACCCTTTTTGAGTCAGACAGCTCGCGTGCGGCGATCCCGGCGCGGCAGAGACTCACACGAGCGCACGGCAGGAGCCGACGTCCCACGGGACGTCGGCTCCTGTTGTTGGGGCCCGGCGGGCCGAGCGGCGATAGAATGCTGTGCGCGTGGCCGCCGTCCTGACTCAAGATGGCGGCCAGGACGCTGGAAGGAGCGAGCGATGGAGGTTGATCCCCGGACAGGCCTGGCAAGGTCTTCGGGCGTGACTGAAGAGATGATGGCGTGCCCGCTGCCACGGGTGCCGTTCATCACCCCTGGTACCGAGCCTGACGATGTGAGGCCGCTGTACGAGGCTGCCATCACGATGTGGGGCA
>JADZDV010000306.1 GCA_020850915.1 Chloroflexota bacterium
GCTGTGGCAGGCGATCGCCGCCATGCAGGCCGCGACGATGCTCGGCGCGACGTTGCTCTACTTCGTGGCGGACCGGGCCGGGCGTGGACTGGTCTACCGCTACGGGCGGCTCATCCGCCTGAACCCCGCGCGGTTGGCGCGCGCGGAGCACTGGATCAAGCAGCACGGCTTCATAGCCGTCTTCCTCGGCCGCCTCGTGCCCGGCCTGCGGATCGTGACGGCCGTCGCCCGCGGTGTCTTTGAGGTGCCGTTCCGGGTGTTCTTTCCGGCGATGAGTCTCGGCGCCTTGATCTACATCGTTTCCTACACCGCCATTGGCTACGTCGTGGGTCCAGGGGTCGTCAGGCTCCTGGAGCGTCTGCACATTCCGCTCAGCGCCCTGGGGTCGTCGCTCCTGCTGGCCGTGCTGCTGTTCTGGGTGCTGCGGGGGCGGCTGGCGCTGCGCAAGCGGCCGGCGGTCCGCCCGCTGGAGGTGGAGCGGCACGAGCGGGCTCGGGCCGGTCTGGCCGCCGGCGCGCTGGCAACGCTCTGCTCCACCTTGCTCATCAACGTGCTGTTCCACCTCGTCGGCCAACTGGCGCCGCTCCTGCCGACCGGTCTGCTGGGCGCCAGCGCCGGACGGTGCCAGGCCGCCCTGGCGCGCGATGTGGAGCCGCTGATGCTGGTGCCGCGGGTCTTCGTCGTGCTGGGTACGCTCTGGGGCGCTATCTATGGTCGGTGGGCCGAGCCGCGCCTGCCGCGCCCAGACGTGCTCAAGGGGCTCCTCTTCGCGGCGCTGCCCCTGGTGGTCACGCTGCTGGTGGTGATGCCGCTCCTGGGGAGCGGTCCCCGCGGCTCCGGGCTGGCCGCCCTCCTGGCCGCTTGCGGCGAGGTCATCCGCCACGCCGCCTACGGCGCGATCCTGAGCCTGGCGTACCCCGTACTTCTGGTCAGGCGCCGGCCGGCGACCGCGCCCAACGCCCCTGGCGAGTCGGCCGAGCCCGCGTCGGTCCGATCGGGGTGAGCGGCGACTACCGACTCAGCCGCGCCGTCGGCAGCTCGCGGCCGGCCTACTCAACCCGGCCGATGCGGAGCAGCCCACTCTCGTAGAGCCGGCCGCCCTCTCGATCGTCACGCGAGCTGAGATGGTGAATGATCGCGTGATCTGGACGGAGCAGGCCGCGAATGACATGCGCCGCCGCGCTCGAGGCAACCCCCTCTGGAGCCGGGCGGATCGGTCAGAGCGTCGAGAGCTTCGCTCAAACCGGCCGGGGGCGTCCGGAAGCTGCAGATCGGCGTGGGGAAATGGCGTCTCACAGTCAGTGCGTGGCGCGTTCGCTTCCGACGAGACCCGGAGAACGGCGCGACCGTTGTTCCTCGCGCGCTGCCTCGCGGACGGGCCTACCGTGGCTAGCCCGGCCCAGCTCTGGCGCGCCCGCGGCCGGCACGCCGGATCGAGTTCCGGGCCTGCCTATCAGAGCATCACTCGGTCGTACACCCGCCCGGCAAGTGTCTGGAGGATGGCCACGGCGAGGAGGAGGACCGTCCAGTCCAGGGCGGCGTTGGGGGTCTGGCCGACAACCAGATAGCCGCGCAGGAGGTCCACGATGTAGCTCAGCGGGTTCACGTGGGCGATCACCTGCAGCCAGGGCGGCATGATGGAGATCGGGTAGATCGCGTTGCTGGCGAAGAAGAGCGGCATGCTCACCACCTGGCCGAGGCCCATGAAACGCTCGCGCGTCTTCACGGCTACGGCGATCAGCATCGAGATGGTCGAGAACACGCCCGAGCCGGCCACCACTGCCAACAAGCTGCCGACGATCCCGCCAACGCTCCACTTCAGGTCGACGCCGAGCAGCAGCGCGATGACGAAGATGGCGGTCGCCTGGCTCAGGGCGCGGACGCTGGCGCCCAGCGCCTTGCCGGCCACAAAGCTCGCGCGCGGCACCGGCATGACCAGGAACTTCTGGAGAATCCCCTGGTCGCGGTCCCAGATGATCGTCAGGCCGTAGAAGATCGAGACGAACATGAGTGACTGCGCCAGGATGCCGGGCGTGATAAACGCCAGGTAGCCGACCTCGCCGGTTGGGATGGCGCGAATGCTGGCGAACGCCTGGCCGAAGACGGTCAGCCAGAGCACCGGCTGGATCGCGCGGGTGGCCAGCTCGAACGGATCGTGGCGCAGCTTGCGGACGTCCATCTCGGCGATGATCAGCGCCCCGCGCAGATAGGCGACAACCTGCTCGACGACGCCGGGGCGGGGCGGCGCGTACTCAGCCGAGACGGCGGACGCGCCGGCGAAGCTGGCGGACCTCACGATACGTGCCTCCTGATTCCAGGCTCGAGCCGGTGACGGACGTGAAAACGTCTTCGAGCGAAGCATCCGGCTGGCCGACGCCAGCCTTTAGCTCCGCGGGCGTGCCGATGGCAACCAGTCGGCCACGGTCCATGATCGCGACACGTCGGCAGTAGGCCTCGGCCTCTTCCATGTAGTGAGTGGTGATGAGGACGGTCATCTCCATCTCCCCTTGCAGCGCCTCCAGGGTATCCCAGACGGAGCGCCGCGCGGTGGGATCGAGGCCAACCGTGGGCTCGTCCAGGATGAGCAGCCGCGGCCGGTTGAGAATCGCCTGACCCACCTCCAACCGGCGCACCATGCCGCCGGAGTACTCCCGCACGAGCCGATCGGCCGCTTCTTCGAGGCCCAGCAGCGCCAGGACGTCCGCGATGCGCTGCTCCCGAACCTTGCGCGGCAAGTCCAGCAGCTTGGCGACAATTCAGAGGTTCTCGTAGCCGGTCAGCGCGCCGTCCGCGGAGAGCGACTGCGGCACGTAGCCCAGCAGGTGGCGCACCCGGCCGGGCTCGCGGCAGACGTCGAGCCCGCCAATGCGCATCTCGCCGCCGGTTGGCGGCAGCAGGGTGGTCAGCATGCGGATCGTGGTGGTCTTGCCGGCACCGTTGGGACCGAGCAGGCCAAAGATCTCGCCCTGCTCGATCGCGAAGCTGATGCCGTCTACCACCACGTGTGCTCCGAAGCGCTTGACGAGGCGCTCGACTTCAACGATGGGGCTCAACGAGGTGCTCTCCCGAGGTCTGTTCCCCCACCGCTCCCAGCACCCGCTCGACCAGGCGCTGCAGATCCTTCCGCTCATCCGCCTCCAGCACGCTCAGCAGGTCGGCCAGGACGGCGCGGCGCCGCTGCCTTCCTGTGTCAACCCGTCTGACGCCCTGCTCGGTGAGCCGGACTTCGACGACGCGCTCGTCGCAGCCGCTCCGCTGCCGGGCGAGCAGCCCGCGACGCTCGAGCCGCTTGCAGGTCGTGGTAACGGTGCTCGAGGTGACCTCCAGCACCCGCGCCAGGCCGCCCACGCTGGTGGGACCGTGGTCGCGCAGGTGGCGCAGAAGCCAGAATTGCTCCGCCGTCAGGACATCCGCGCCGACCGGCAGGGACGCGCGGCGGAGCACGCGCCACAGCGAGAGGAGATCCTCAACCAGACGGTCGGCGGTCATTCAGCGATCCTTCGATATACAATGATATTGACTGTCAATGGAAATCCGCCAGTGGGCGCCGCGACCGTCTCGCAGCGTACGATCGGCGGACTCCCCCCATTCCCATGACGTGAAGGTGCAGGTTTGGATGAGATTCGGCGGGCCACGGGGCTCCTGTGCGAGAACGTGGAGCGGGTCCTGGTCGGCAAGCGCGCGGCGATCGAGCTGGCCGCGCTGGGGTTGCTCTGTGAGGGCCACATCCTGATCGAGGACGTGCCCGGCATCGGCAAGACGACGCTCGCCCGCGCCCTGGCGCAGTCGATCGGGGGCGCCTTCCACCGCCTTCAGGGCACCCCCGACCTGCTTCCCTCGGACGTGACCGGCGTCTCCGTCTTCGACCAGCGCAGCGCGGACTTCGTCTTCCGGCCCGGCCCGGTCTTCACGAACGTCCTGCTGGTGGACGAGATCAACCGCGCCACGCCGCGCACCCAGTCGGCCGTGCTGGAGGCGATGCAGGAGCGCCAGGTGAGCGTGGACGGGGTGACCCGGCCCCTGCCGCGCCCCTTCCTGGTCATCGCCACTCAGAACCCGGTCGAGCTGGAAGGCACCTTCCCGCTGCCCGAGGCGCAGCTCGACCGCTTCCTGCTCCGCCTGGTGCTGGGTTATCCCGGCGAAGCCGACGAGCGAGCGATGGTCAGTCGATCGAGAAGCGACGCCGCGGACATCCCGCTGGAGCCGGTCATCACGCCAACGGAGGCGCTGGAGCTACGGGCGCTCTGCCGCGACGTGCGGGTGGACGACGAGGTACGCGACTACCTGGTGGCGATCGCGCGCGAGACGCGTACCGACCCCAACGTCGCCCTGGGCGCCAGCCCGCGGGCGACCCTCGACCTCTACCGCGCGGCCCAGGCGCGCGCCGCGATGCACGGGCGGAGCTTCGTCACGCCGGACGACGGCAAGGCGCTCGCCGTGCCGCTGCTGGCCCACCGGCTGGTCGTCTCCGTGGAAGCGCGACTGCGCGGACGCACCGCGGCGGACGTCATCACGGGGATCCTGGACCGCCTGCCGGTGCCGGTCGAGACGCGCGCCTGACCCCGCTGCCATGGAGACTCCAGAGACCCGCCAGCCACACCAGGCGCCCTGGCTCTTCGGGGGGTATGGCCTGCTGGCGCTGCTCGCGGCGACGCTCGTCTCGGCCTCGCTCTCGGCGTTCCAGGTGACGCTGCTGGCCGGCGCGCTGCTCCTGCTGGGAGTGAGCGCCCGGCTCTGGTCGGCCGCCTCGCTGGCGGGCCTGGTCTATCGGCGGCAGACAACCCCGCTGCGCGCCTTCCGGGGTGACACGATCCGGCTCGAGACGAGCCTGAGCAACCGCAAGCTGCTGCCGCTGACCTGGGTCGAGGTCTGGGAGCAGCTCCCGCTGGCGCTCGGGCCTGGCGGGGATGTGCTGCGCTCGCGGGGCACGCCGGACGCCGTCTGGTTCTGCCAGGGCGCCTCGCTGGGGCCGTACCAGCGCGCCCGCTGGCAGCACCCGCTGCTCTGCAAGCGCCGCGGCGTCTTCACCCTGGGCGCCAGCCTGGTGCGCTCCGGCGACCCGTTCGGCATCTGCGAGCGCCAGGGCCAGCTTCTGCTCCAGCAGGAGGTGATCGTCTACCCAGCCGTCGTGCCGCTGCGCCAGTTGACGCTGCTGTTCCGGCACGCCGCCCTGGACGCGGCCAGTCGGCGCAGCCTCGCCACCGACCCAACCCGCACGGCCGGCCTGCGCGAGTACCGCCCCGGCGACCCACAGCGCCTGATCCACTGGCGCGCCTCGGCGCACGCGGGCGAGCTGCAGGTGCGCATTCTCGAGGAGACCTCTAGCCTCCAGGTCAACCTGCTGCTGGATGTCGGCTCCTTCGAGCTGCCGCTGCGACTCTACCGCGACACGCTGTTCGAGCTGACCCTCTCCGCGCTGGCCTCGATCGCCATCTACCTCCAGGGGATCGGCTGCCCGGTCGGCCTGTTCACCTCCAGCATGCCGCCGCGCGAGCTGCTGCCGGCCGCGAACGTCGACCAGCTCGAGGCGGTCCTCGAGGTGCTGGCGCGCGTCGAGCCGGAGGCGACCGAGCTGGACTGGTCGCGCCTGCTGGTCCGCCTGCCGCGCCGGAGCACCGTCGTGCTGGCCTGCGCCGACAGCGCGCCGGAGCTGGCGACGACGGTCGCCCGCCTCCACCACGCCGGCCACCGGGTGCTCCTGCTGCTGGCCGGGAACGACCGAACGCCGAGCCTGGCGCAGGCCGATCGGATGGTGCGACTGACGCCCGGCTTGGACCTCGCCGCGGCGCTGGAGGGACGGGCATGAGCGACCAGACGCGCGCGCCGGAGCCCGCCAGCCCCGTGAGCTGGGCGCTCATGGCGATGGAGGGGTCGCTGCTCTACCCGATCGTTTCCTGGCTCACTATCCAGGACGGGCGCACCCCGCTCGGGCCGGTCGCCGCGCTCGGGATGCTCGTGCTCGGCTACCTCGCCGCCCGACATCCGCGCCTGCTGAGGCTGCCGATCCCGCCGATCGGCCACGGCCTGGCGCTGGCAGCGCTGGCGCGGCTGCTTGTCTCGCCCCTGCCGGCCTGGCCGCTGGCGCTCGGCGGCGTGCTGATCTGGCTCGCGGGTGCGTTCATCCCGGTGGTCGTCGGACTCGTGCTCTGGTGGCGCGGCACGTCCCTGGCGGACGCCGAGTTCACGGCTGAAGGGGTGCGGGGTGAGTTCGCCATCGCCGGCGGCGTGCTGCTGCTCCTGCTGGCGATGTACGGCGACAGCGTCCTGGCGAGCCCCCTCGCGCGGACGGCGGCGGTCGTCTGCTACCTGGCGACCGGCCTGGCGGCAGTTGGCCTGGCGCGCCGCGAGGCGGCCGGCTCACCCAGCACACCCGGCTCCAACGCCCTGGTGGCGGCGACCACCCTGGTCATGGTCGCCGTCGGCCTGGGCGCCGCCGCCCTGCTGAGGCCGGAGGTCGCCTCGGCAGTGCTGGCCGCGGCAGGACGAGCGCTCGCCTTCGTCGTGAATATCCTCTTCATCCCGCTCGCCTGGCTGCTCTCCTTCATTCAGCCGCGGGGTGATGCCCAGATGCCCCAGCGTCCCGCTATCCCCCGGCCACCACTGGAGCAGCTCCAGGGCGACGCCATGCCCGAATGGCTTCAGCACCTCTTCGCCACGCTGACGACGCTGCTCACCATTCTGATCGCCGCCGTCGCTGTGGTCTTCCTGCTCTGGGCGCTCTCCTCGATCCTGAACCGCGTGGTCTTCCGCGGCAGCGTCCGCTCGCCCACCGCGATCGACTTCGAGGGCGACCCCGGGCTAGAGGCGCGCTCGCTGCTCGGCTCGTTCCAGCGGTGGCTAGCGGGTCTGGCCGGTCGCGCTGCCCACAGCATCCCTTTCCCCGGCGGCCTGGGCGGCATCCGCGACGCTCGAGCCGCCTACCGCGCCCTTCTCCGCTGGGCCAAACACCACGGCATCGAGCGCCGCCCACCCGAAACCCCGCTCGAGTTCCAGCGCCGCCTGGCCGCTGAGCTGCCGGAAGGCATGGAGCACTACCCTCCCCTCACCGAGGGCTACGAAGCCGCCCGCTACGGCGGCATCCCCGCGCCGACGGCCGTCCTGGAGCGGCTGAGGGAGCGCCTGCACGCGCTGGCGAGGATAAGCGAGAGGCGCAACCGGTGACGCGTGGCATGGCGCACCATCGATCTGAGATCGGTGGGTGTGCTCGACACACTACGACACGACCGCCACACGACACGACACACCAGCCCGCCCCTGAGGCGCGCGCGGCCAACGTAGTAGACTGACACTTGCGCACGAGAGGCGCGGGGAGGTCAATCGGCATGAATATCGACATGCACGCCCATATCATCACCCCGGAGATGATTCGGCAGCTCCGGGGTATCAGCAAGGAGCACGCGCCGGAGATCACGCCGACGGACGACAAGCCCTACCCCTCGCCCCAGACGACCAGCGATCGGGGCTACATCGTCTCCCTGCCGTACCGCGGGCGGCGGACGACCTGGCCGCAGGGCGGCCACGACGTGGACAAGCGGCTCGAAGACATGGCGCGCACCGGCATCGATTGCCAGGCGATCTCCCAGTTCCCGGCGATGTTCCTCTACGACATCCCGCTCGAGGTGGGAATCGAGTTCGCGAAGGTGCAGAACGAAGAGTTCGCCGCGCTAAAGAAGAAGTATCCCGGCAAGTTCGCGCCGCTCGCCGCCGTGCCGCTCCAGGACGGCCAGGCTGCCGCCGACGAGCTGGAGCGCGCCGTCAAGCACCTCGGCCTCCACGGCGTCGGCACCGCCACCAGCCTCGGCCTGAAGAACCTCGACGAGCCGCGCCTCGAGCCGTTCTTCGCCAAGCTGAACGAGCTGCGGGTGCCCTGGTTCATCCACTGCTCCGGCTCGCCTCTGAAGCAGCGCGTCCCGAACTACTACCTCGAGAACTTCGTCGGCAACCCGCTCGAGACGACGATCGCCGTGACCTCCCTGATCTTCGGCGGCGTCATCGAGCGCTATCCCAACATCCGGGTCTGGACGCCTCACGCTGGCGGCTACGTGCCGTTCCAGTTCGGCCGCTACGACCACGGCTGGGAGTGGCGCGATGAGCCGAAGGCGGTCATCAAGCAGAAGCCGAGCACGTACCTGCACGCCTTCAAGTTCGACATCATCTCCCACAGCATGCCGGCCTTGAACTACATGGTCCAGACCTTCGGGCCGGAGCGGGTCTATCTCGGCACGGACTACCCGTTCGACATGGGCACCGGCGACCCGGTGGGCATCGTGAATGCGATCGAGACCACGGATGAAGCCGGTAAGGCGCTCATCCGCGGCGGCAACGCGCAGCAGGCGCTCGGCCTGTAGCGGCTCCATCGGCAAGGAGTGGTCTCATGGGTCAAGCAGCGGTGCGGGAAGCCGTGGACGCATTCTTTGCCGATGCTCGCCGCCGATTCGCGGCCGGGGGCGTGGCGGCTGACGCGCTCCTGGCGCTGGGCGGTCAGCTCGCCGCACTTGCGGAGGTGATCTACTCCCCGCGGGCGCACACGGCCGCCATGGAAGATCCCACCGTGATCTCCAGCGTGCTACGGACAGACCCCGACGGGATGACGCTCGTCAAAGTGCGCTTCACTTCGCCCCGTGAAGCCGCGGCCGTCCACGAGCATCGCGCCTGGTACGTGCTCCGGGTTATCAGTGGCCAGGAGCAGTACACCGAGTTCGAACGACTCGACGATGGGTCACAGGAGGGCTACGCCGAGCTACGAGCCGGCCCGACGCGTCTGCTCGGGCCCGGCGACATCCTCACCACCCTCACGCCCGTCATCCATCTCCACGAGGATTACCAGGGGCAAGGCGTGGACGAACTGATGCTGCTCGGCGAGAACCCCGGCGCCATCCCCGTGCGACGCTTTGACCCGGCCGCGAAGACCACCTGGGTCTCGGCACCTCGCAGATACGGCTGAACTCCCCTGACCCCCAGCGCCCAGGTGCGCTGGCAGCCAGCTCCCTCTCCCCCCGCCAGGTAGTCCGGTTACTTCGTCGGCTGGTAGAAGGGGCTGGCGCCAGTCGGGTCTGGGGCGCCCTTGGCGGGTTGGTAGTACGGGTTCGAGCCGCCGGCGTGGTCGGTGGAGTCAATGATCTCCTCGATCTCCGGGACGTGCTGCTTGACCAGCTTCGAGACGCCCTGCTTCAGTGTCACCGAGGCCATGCCACAGCCCTGGCAGCCGCCGCCCATCCGCACGTACGCCGTCCGCTCCCTGACGTCCAGGAGCTGGACGAAGCCGCCGTGGCTCGCGACGCCCGGATTGATCATCGTGTCTATGACTTCCTGAACCCGCTGCGCCAGCGGATCGTCCCACTCGCGCGTGCCGCCCGGCCCGGCGGGGCCCGCCATCGGCAGGATCGGCTCCGCCGGGGGCGGGTCGATCTGGAAGCCCTTCTGGAGCAGGTTGTCGTAGTAGTCCACCCGCGCGCCGCGGACGTACTGGGCACTACCAGCATCCACCAGGACGGCGATGCCGCCGCCGTTCAGCTCGACGTCCTGGTCTGTGCGCGAGGAGCTGTCCACCAGCGCCATGCCGTACTCGGGGCCGCTCATACCCATGCCCTTGACGGCGATGCGCAGCGCGCCGTGGCCGGCCAGGCCCTTTGCCTGGATCACCTCCAGAATCTTGTCGCGCGCATCCGACGTGAAGGTGAGGTCCGGGCGGGTGGCCTCGTCCCGATCGTTGCCTGGCATCGTAGTGTCCTCGTGTGGTCTTGCTCTCGATGAATAGTACCAGATGCGGGACATCCGCCCCGGACCAGTAACGTCCCACGAGTGTGCCGCGGTGATGTTCCAGCACCGGCCACCCGGTAGGGGCGCTGCTTGCTGCGCCCGCTGGCCCCGACGCACTCCTGAGAAATGCTGCACGAGCGGAGCAAGCAGCACCCCTACAACGACAACTTCAGCGGAGCAAGCGCACCCCTACAACGACAACTTCAACAGAAGCCGGTCGCATCCCGCCCCATACCGCTGGCATGCACGCTACGCCGGGGTCTGTCAGATCGCTCGCCCCGCGATCTTCTCGTCAACTGCACGTGGCGTCGCAGGCAGCGAGGATATGGGAGTGCTAGGATAGCCAACCGTGCTCGCGCGGCGAAGGGCCGCGAGTGAGCGGAATCGGACGCTGCTCGAAACCGCCTGGCGCTGCGCGGGCCGCGGTAGATCCATGTACTTACGTCAACTTGTCCTCGCCAACTTCCGCGGCTATCGCCGGCTGCTGCTCGACCTGCAGCCCGGTCTGACCGTGTTTGTCGGCGAGAACGGCCAGGGCAAGAGCAACCTGCTGGAGTCCGTCCACGTCCTGGCTACCACTCGTTCGTTGCGCGCCAGCTCCGAGGGCGAGCTGATCAACTGGCAGGAGCTGGAGGGTCCGCTGCCCTTCGCCCGGCTGGAAGGGAGGCTGGTGCGAGGCAACGGCGAGACCCACGTGGAGATCGTCCTCCGGGCCGAGACCGCCGCGGAGGGCGCCGACGGCGCACCGCCCGCCGTGAGCCGACTGGTGCGACTGAACGGCCTGCCGGCGCGTGCCTCCGATGTCGTGGGGCAGGTAGTGGTGGTGCTCTTCTCACCAGAGGACGTGGCGCTGGCGACCGGGCCGCCTGTCGGCCGGCGGCGCTACCTGGACATCACCTGCTCCCAGGTGAGCCGCCGCTACCTGCGCAACCTCCAGAGCTACAACCGCGTCCTGCTCCAGCGCAACGCGCTGCTGCGCCAGATTCGGGAGCGGCGCCAGGCGCGGCCCAGTCTGAGCCCGTGGGACGATGAGCTCGTGGACCTCGGCAGCCGGATCCTGGCCCACCGGCTCCAACTGGTGGCCGAGGTGAACGGGCGACTCGTGGAGTGTTACCGGGTGCTCTCCGGCGGAAGCCACGAGGTGCGGATCGCGTACCGTGCCACGGTCTTCGAGGGGGTGTGGCTGCCACCGCTGGAGGAGGCGGACGTCTCGGCGGAGGCGATCGCTGCCGCCTTCCGCTCGCGGCTGGCCGAGGTGGCCCAGCGGGAGTCGGAGCAGGCGGTCACCCTGGTGGGACCGCACCGCGAC